>JADYZL010000208.1 GCA_020853155.1 Bryobacterales bacterium | reverse complement strand
TTCATCCCGAAGACGAGGTCGTCAATTTCGACAAGCTCACTTACGCGGGCAATCTGGGGAACCTCACCGATGTGGCGGCCGCGCCCAACTATCGGTTTGTTCGCGGCGATGTGTGCGATGCGGAGCAGGTCTACGAGGCGCTGCCCGAGGGATGTGATTGCGTAGTACATTTCGCCGCGGAATCTCACGTGGACCGCAGTATCCTCAGCGCCGCGGAGTTCGTAAGAACGAACGTGCTGGGAACCCAAGTGATGCTGGATGTTTCGCGGGCGCGCAAGGCAGGCCGATTCCTGCATATCTCGACCGATGAAGTCGGCGGGGACATCGAACCTTCGCGGGAGTTTCGTGAGGGCGATCCACTGCTGCCTTCGAGCCCGTATGCCGCCAGCAAGACCGCCGCGGAACACCTCGTGAATGCCGCTGTGCATACCTTTGGTATGGATGCGATCATCACGCGCACCAGCAACAACTACGGCCCCTACCAGTTCCCGGAGAAACTCCTGCCGTTAGCCATTAGCAATATGGAGACGGACAAGCCGGTTCCGGTTTATGGCGACGGCCTGCAGGTGCGGGATTGGATTCACGTGGCCGATAACTGCGCGGCGCTGCGCCTGGTTCTGAAAAAGGGTCGCGCTGGAGAGACGTACCACATCGGGGGCGATAACCCGCTGCCGAACCTCGAAGTCCTGCGAATACTGCTCAAGATCCTTGGGAAGCCGGAGACCTTGCTGACCCATGTTACAGACCGGCTGGGCCATGACCGCCGCTATGCAGTCGATTGCACACGCCTGAAGAATGAGCTGGGCTGGAAGCGGGAGATTCCCTTCGAACAGGGCCTCCGCGATACGGTTGCCTGGTATCAGCGGAATTCCGAATGGGTGAAGCACGCGAAAAGCGGCGAATACCTTCAGTTCTACGAGAGACAATACGGCGCATCCATGTAACCGGAGCCGCACCAAATCGTTCGATCGGCCGCACTACTTGCATCGCTACCGCCGCAACCTATAGAATCGCGCCGGGCGCTGTCCCTTAATCTGTTCGCACGGTGTGCCGCCGATGGACCGCGGCGGCCGGGGAGATTCGGATGCAACTCACCGATTGGCTGGTGTTGGGCTGCTACTTCCTGCTCATCGTTGCGATCGTCTGGCGTTCGTCGCGCTATCAGAACACCACGGCCGATTACTTTCTCGCGGGCCGTCATGTAAGCTGGTTTGCCGTTGGGTGCTCCCTGTTTGCCTCGAACATCGGTTCGGAGCACATCGTCGGTTTGGCGGGCAGCGGCGCCCTCAACGGGATGGCGCAGGCGCACTGGGAGCTTCATGCGTGGGTGATGATCCTGCTTGCGTGGGTCTTCGTTCCCTTTTACTACCGGTCTGGCGTCTTCACGATGCCGGAGTTTCTGGAGCGCCGCTTCGACGCCCGGACGCGCTGGGTTCTCTCGGTGGTGAGTCTCGTCGCATACGTGTTTACGAAGGTCTCCGTCACGGTATACGCCGGCGCCATCGTCTTCCAAACGCTCTTGCCGGATGTCTTCGGCTCGCCGGACAATGCCTTCTGGGTGGGCGCTGTGACTGCCGTGGTGATGACCGGCATTTACACCGTCATGGGCGGGCTGCGCGCGGTTGTATACACGGAAGTGGCCCAGACCTTCGTGCTCCTGCTTGGTTCCGCTCTGGTCACCTATTTCGGTCTGAGCCAATTGGGCGGCTGGGGCGAATTGGTGGCCGCCGCGAAACCTCATGCCCATCAGTTCGCTCTCTGGCGGCCGAATAGCGACCCGAATTTTCCATGGCTGGGCGTAATGATTGCGTCGCCGGTTATCGGCATCTGGTATTGGTGTACCGATCAATACATCATCCAGAGAGTGCTGGCGGCGCGCGGTCTCTCCGATGCGCGCCGCGGCGCCATTTGGGGCGCCTTCCTGAAGCTTTGGCCGGTTCTGATCTTTCTCGTGCCGGGGATGATCGGATTTGCTCTTCACGAGAAAGGTTTGCTCGCCATTCCGTTAAAGACCGATGGCTCCGGCGCAATCCTGGGCGACGCCGTCTTCGCCACCATGGTTCAGACGTTGTTGCCTGTTGGTATTCGTGGCTTGGTCGTGGCGGGGCTGCTTTCCGCGCTCATGTCGTCTCTGGCTTCCCTGTTCAACTCCTGTGCCACTCTGTTCACCGTGGACATATATGAGAAGCTTCGTCCCGGTAGGAGCCAGCAGACCCTCGTTCGCGTGGGACGAGTTGCCACAACTGTGGTTGTGGGGTGCGGCCTCGTATGGATTCCCATCATGAAGAAGATCTCCGAAGGGAATAGCGGGATCTATGACTACCTGCAGAACGTCCAGGGCTTTCTTGCGCCCCCGATCACAGCGGTCTTCCTGTTGGGGCTCTTCTCCAAACGCATCAATGCGGCGGGAGCCCTTTGGGGCCTGGTGGCCGGGTTCGTGCTTGGGATGGCGAAACTGACTCTCCAAACTCTCACCAAGAGTGGCGCAATCTCCAGAGACAGCTTCCTTTGGCCGGTCGGCGATTTCAACGGATACTACTTCTCTGGAGTACTCTTTCTCTTCAGCGTGATCCTTGTGATCGCGGTGTCATTCGCCACGCCCGCACCCGCTGCGGCGAAGGTGAAGAACCTCACATTTAAGTCCGTCTCGCCCGAATGGAAGTCTGAGAATCGCGCCAGTTGGGGCGTCCCCGATGTGCTCGGTTCGGGCGCTGTCCTTGGGCTGGTGTTGGGAATCTATTTCTATTTCAGTTTCTGGTTGAACTAGCACGGCACGTGGCCGTGGCGATGCATGCGGCGACCGCCGCTGTCCGGTAAACGGTGAAAGCCTTGTTTGCGTAGAGCGGAGCCAGCCCTTCGATTGCCGCTGCCCGCGGCACTACCAGGTAATCAATTCCCAAGCGATCGAAATGGGCGGCGCGCCGTGGGTTGAACTTCCCTTTCCCCGCATCATTCCAACGCGCCCACCATTCTTGTGCGAAGCCGATATCGAAATTCACTTGCCCGCCCGCTTTCCAATCGACATACAATGCGCGCCGGGCCACCGAGCGAAAGACCCCAGGCTGAACGCTCCGCTCAAAACCGGGGAAAAGAAAAACGTCGTCCCGGCTCGTGTCCCGCTCCGCCCAGGCCGCCAGAGCCATCACTTCCGGGGTGCGAGCATCCTGGGCCATCACGTCGGCGTGGAACTCCAGACGGTAGATCGCGAACGGCGCCGCCATCAGCACGAAAAAGAGAGCGGATGACAATACCGGTTTCCGCGGCAGAAGCCAGAGCGATCCCAGCCCCGCCAGCGCCAGCACCGGCGCCCACAACCACTGCGAGTCCATGGAATGGCTAGCCGCCAATTGTTGGAAGAACGGGACCGTGCGATCCAGGAACACCATGGAATATGCACCCAACAGCCAGCACCCTCCCTCCACCCATTTCCCTTGGCGCGATGCCAAAATGCCCGCGGAGAACAGGGCAACCACGCCCAATGCGTACATGGCCGCGAGCGCACGTGCCGGTTGTGCTTGGGCGGCGATCATCAGGTGGAGCCGCTCCATCGTCAGCCATGCGATAGGGATCGAACAGAGCGCCACCACCGGCACGCCCCAAAGAAACCAGCGAAGCGCTTCATTACTATTGCGCCGGAGCCGGAGAAAGCTTATCCCCGCGACCACGCAGAGCAGCACATGCATCGTGACCAGGGAATGTGGCCACAAACTCACCCAGTTGTAGCTGGCCCTCATCCGCTGCACGTCTTGCAGCCACTCCGGGACGGTGGCGAACATGCCGCCGGTTCCCCCTTGTGCGGCGATGCTCAGGGTCAATACAGCCATGGCCATTCCCACGACCGGAAACCAGTAGCGAAGCCGCCGGAGCACGCTCTCTTCCTCCCGGGAGAAAAGCGTCCACCCTGCCATGCAAAGCAGCATGGGGTAGACGACCACCGCTTGAAAGAGCATGGCTGTACCCAATGCCCACGCGGCGCCCCACTTCCGTCCATTTGCCAGCAACGCAACCGCAAGCATGCCTAGAGCCAGAGAATACCCGCGAGGGACAGGTTCCACTTCCATCACGCACACGGTGGGTCCGGCGATGTAATAAATGAGTTGCAAGCCGGCGGTCATCCAGAGTGCCAACAGGCGGCTTTGACAGAGCGTGAAGCCCAGCACATACACCGCGGCAAGAAGAATGGCGCGGAACACCACCAAGTGGCCAAACATCACCTGTTCCATGGAGAGGCCGGTTGCCGCGCGCAAGCCGTTCACAATCTCGTCATAGAACGAAAGTCCGATATGGGGATGTTGAGCGAGCAGGTCTTTGCCCAGATAGTCCGGATGGAGTGTGTGCTCCATCATTACGGTCCAGATTTGCGTGTCGGAGGTGAGAAAATGGCGCCCAGGGTAGATCAGAAATCCAGCAATCAGAATCGCCAGCAAGCCGAAGGAAGCGGGAATATGCGACCGGTAACGAGAGTTCGCCGCTACCGTCGCGCGGCCGTGTGGAGTCCCCATGCCAAGCGAACCTCCATCATAGGATACCGATCCGCAACCCACAACCAGGCACGGCCGCTACGGATGCCAAGGCCAGGGAGCCTCTCGCGAGGAGACTTCTCGCTCCATCGGAAGCCGTGGGTTTCCATTTGGACACGTTCCATTTCGGGACCGGACGTCGCCATGGTTCAAAGTGGAGCACAACCGGATGAGTTTCGGTTCTCAGGTAAGGTTCGTGGATATCGGCACGAATTTTTGAATAGCTGCATTATCAACGACTTACAGCTAATTTCGGAGATTAATCAGCGGCAAGCGTACCATGTGCACTAAGTGGCTTGAGAAATGCATGAGTCCTATTAGCGATGACGAAACAAGTAGATCTTGCCGCAATTAGCCATGAGATTCGCACGCCCCTCAATGGGGTTCTCGGCATGCTTGAACTTCTCAGCCTGACGAATCTCGATGGAGACCAGAGGCGACTGATCGATTCTGCCGCGGCGAGCGGACGCATGCTGCAAGGTCTGCTTGCCGATGTCATGGAGTTCTCCCGGCTCGAATCGCAACCGGCGCCATTAAACACCTTGGTGTTCTTTCCCGTACGGCTGACCAGGGATGTGTGCGAGTTACTGGCGCGTGATGCCGCCGAACGGGGGATCGTCCTCGAACTTCATGTGATGCCGCGTGTGCCCGATGCTCTTCTGGGGGATTCACTTCGAATTCAGCAGGTGCTGATCAATCTCGTGGCCAATGCGATCAAATTCACGGAGCGGGGCTTCGTTAGGCTGTGCGTCGATGCGAGAGTGCGTTCCCGCCGGTGCTTCCTCCGGATCTCCGTGGAAGATTCCGGCGTGGGGATCCCCGCGGACGAGTTGGATCGCATCTTCGAACCGTTTCAGCAAGTTCACCACGGAGGGCGGGCCGCTCCGGGCCAACAACGCGGCGCCGGCTTGGGGCTGGCAATTACCCGGAGGCTTGTGGAACTCATGCGCGGAGAAGTTGCAGTCGAAAGCCACCCGGGCATCGGAACAACCTTTCGAGTTTCTCTTCCATTGGAGGTACCGGACGACACTGCCACTGATACCTCGTCCCTTGAGAATCTCGGCGCCCGCGTAGCTTCTCCTCCGCGCAACTCCTTCTCAAGATCCCACTCCGCCCAAGAGACGGAGCCACCGTTCGAAGCGGCGTCCTCCGTGGACCGTCATTCTGAACGTCCACAACTCCAAGCTCTGATCGCCGACGACAATCCCATCAATCGACTGCTTCTGGAACGCCAACTCCAAAAACTTGGCTGTCATGTTTCGGTCAGCACACGCGGCGACGTAGCGCTCGAATTGTGGGCGAGCCTGCGGCCCGATCTCCTTTTCGCGGATTGCTTTATGCCGGGCCTCGACGGACTGGAACTTGTCCGGGCCATTCGGGAAAGAGAATACGAGGCTGGTGCGGGAACCGCGAGAGTGCGCACCGAGGCCGTCCTGATTTCCGCCGATTCCTCCCCGTCCATCGCTACCGAGGCCATCGCCGCCGGTTTTGACGGCTTCCTGCCGAAACCGTATCGTCTCTCGGACCTTGCGCGGATCATCGCCGGCGTGCAGGAGCGGAATCCTCTCGACTGTCCACCAAGGATGGACGGTAGCTCCTGTGCCCTTGGGCATGTAGCGAATTCGGCAAGTGAACTGCATTCGACCAGGTAAACAATTGTCGCGGTCCAGGAACACCGTACGCGGCATCCTCACTGTGGTATTGTTTGCGGTATCCGGTACCTCCGGAGTTCTCATGGGGAGGAATGTTGATATGGCCGGTTTCGGACGTCGCGATTTCCTGAAAACAGCGGCAGGCCTGGGAGCCGCAATTACAATGGGAACTACGGCTGCGACTCCCGCTTCGGCGGTTGTGAGGCGCGCGGCAACCGATTGGGTAACGCTGGGTGAATCCGGTGTGAAAGTAACACGATTGGCATTCGGCACCGGTACTTTCGGCGGCCGCGTGCAGCGGGAGCTTGGACAGCCCGCCTTCACGAAGTTGGTCCGTCATGCTTACGATCGAGGCATCCGTTTCTTTGAGTCGGCGGATGCCTATAACGAGATGCATGAGATGCTGGCCGAAGCGTTGCGAGGCATCCCACGCGATAGCTACCGGTTGATGACCAAGATGCGCCTTGGCGAAAAGGAAACAGTGCCGGCCACGCTCGATCGTTTCCGCAAGGAACTCAATACCGAGTATTTCGACATCACTCTCTTGCATTGTGTCCGGACCCCGGATTGGTCGAAGACCTATGAGCCCTTTCGCGATCAGCTTTCCGAACTGAAGTCAAAGAAAGTGCTGCTTGCCCACGGCGCCTCTTGTCATGGCCTTATGCCCATCCGTCAATTTCCTGGGAACAAGTGGCTGGATGTCGCACTCTGCCGGATCAACCACAACGGCACCCGGATGGATACGATTCCGAGCGAAGGCCCGGGGCTCGGGAACGTGCAGGAGGTCACCGGACATCTCGCGAACGTGCATGCGCAAGGCACCGGCGTGCTGGGCATGAAACTGGTGGGCGAAGGCCAGTTCACTGACCCTGAAGCCCGGCAGCAGGCCCTCAACTACGTCTTTGGCCTTGGTTCTGTCGATGCGGTAACGATGGGCTTCAAGTCCACCACGGAAGTCGACGAAGCAATTGAACGCATGAACACAGCTCTGAACGCCTGACGCCCTATTCTTCCAGACACCGGAGAAGGGCTGCCTCAAGCGCGCCCTTCTCCATGTCCGTACTAATGAAAATTTCCTGTCGCGCGCCGGCGCTGAATGCGATCGCTTTCCAGCCATTCATCGTTGGTACCGTCACCTTCAAACGTAGCTTCCCGCGCGCATCGCGGACCGGCTTGATTACGCCGGGCACAATCATGCGGACGTCTTCCGGGAACTCCTCCAAAAGCTTTTCCAGCACTCGGCGCAGGCCGTCGATGATGCTGTGCTCAATCTTGAGTTTGCCCCCGGCTGTGCGTAATCGAAAGGTAGACATGCCACCTGTGCCTCTCTGCCTAGCTTAGCCCACATCGTCAGAACCGCTTCCGGAACAGGAAGTCCACGCCAAACAGCCCATCTTCATCGCGCAACGCCACCATGGACCAATCGGTGTTGAAGTTCCATTCCAGGCGCACGATTTGCTGCTGTGCGTCGGCGAGGTTGGTAATGAAGGTGATCGTGATATCCCGATTCACCTGCTGTTCCACCGTGAGCCGGGCTTGCGGGTTGTTCTCCACGCCGGTCACCCGTGGGTCGATTTTGATGCGGCTGACGCCGAAGAGCTTCTGCAATCGGCCCGCGATGGGCGCGGCCACGGCCTGCCCCACCAACGCACTTGCACCAATCTGCTGCCAGCTTTGTGCCGCTTCACTCTGCGCCTCAGCGAGAGAAGGCGAACCCGCGGGGGCGCGACCCACCGTGAGAAGCGCGATGATCTCGTTCAACTGCAAAGGCGGGTCGGAGCGGTAATTGATATTAAGCTTATCGAGCGGCCCGGAAAAGGTCAGTGTTACATCAATGCTTCGGACACGCGTTCGTAAGTCAAGGTTAAGCACCGGTTCCATCTTCAGCGGGTTCAGGAAAGAAATCTCACCGCGGTCAATGAAGTAGCGATTCCCAAAGAAGTTCACTTCACCCTGGTTCACCGTCACCGTTCCCAGCAGCACTGGGGTGTACGGATTGCCGCGCAAGCGCAGATTCGCTTCCCCGGCCAGGTCCTGCGTCAGGCTGGAATCGAATCGGACGTCAGGCGCTGTTTGAACCTGAACGTCGAAGCGCATGTTGCGCAGAAAGTCGTTCTGGTTCGCGGAAGGTGTCGCCACGGGCTTTGATGTGCTCGTGAGGATGCTACCCAGGTCACTCCGCGGATTCAGAGCCACCCTGGTGATGGTGACGTTGCCGGAAAGAATGCTCTGGTTCCTGGAGCCGGTCAACTCCAGTTCTGCATCGGCGGAAGTGCTCACGCCCGGAGGGTAGCGGACGCGCACATCCTTCACGCGAGCGGAGAGTCGAAAGGCCGGGATGCCCTCGCTGTAGCTCACAAACCCGGTCAGCGAAAGCGCGCCACCGCCGGATTCCGCGCGGATCTCCTCGATATTGGCGCGGTCCCGGTAGAGAAACACGCGGCCGTTAATCTTGTCGAGGCCGTTCGGCACGCCGGCAAGGTACAACGAGGCGTCGCTCAGATCGAGCAAGCCATAAACATCGGGCGCTTTGAACGTACCGCGCACGGTTAGATCCAAATCGGACTTGCCCCCCGCATCGATCGAGGGTTCGAACGCATTGAAGATGTTGAAATTGAGACTGCCCTTTGCTTGCAGATCCAGTTGCTGGCGCGGGTTCGACGGTGTGATTCCCCCCGAGACGGTCAACTTCGTTCCGGTACCCTCGAGCGCCACATCCTGCGCGGTAAGGCGGCGTCCATCCCACTCAAGGCGCAGCGGCCGGGCGTTCTTCAATTCGAACGGCGTACGTTTGACCAGGCTCTGTGATTCCGGAGCGGCCGTTGCCACGCGGAGGCGGGAAACGGTCAGTTCCCCACGAAACTGATTCGGTTTTGCCAGAGGTCCATCGAGTGTGATGGTGCTGGCCAAGTTGGCTTCCAGTGGCAGGGATCGCCGGTCAAGACTATCCGGCAGGAACGGCCGGATGGCATCCAGGCTGAGGTTCTCAAGAGCAATTTGCGCCTTCGCAGGATAATCGCCTTGGAGGCCCACACGGGCGTTTCCTTCTATGGTGCTGCCCACCAGGCTGCCGCGAAGCGCAACGTCTACCTCTCCGCCGTCGGACTTGGCGGAAAGCGAGAACCGGCCCGCCGTCTTCCCTTCGAACTGCACATCCGCCGCTTCCACGCCGCCATCCACCGCTCTCACCGCCAGAGTCCCCTTGCGCAGTTCGAACCCTACTGTCGTCTCGCCCGCAATCTTCGCTTCAGCAGCGATATTCTGTTGCCGGATTGCTGTGAGATCGTTCAGCTTCCAGCCTTTAAGGGCCAGGGAAAGCGATCCTTGGCCGGTCTGGTAGTCGCCATCTTCATGACGATAGCTCCCCTTCAAATGCGCCACGGCGCTGCCACGCACCAGGCTTGATTCCGTCACGTTCAGCGCATTACCGGCATAGCCTGCATTCAGAGTCACAACGTCGAATGGTTCCCCATAAATAGAGCCGTTCCGCAGCGAAGCGCGTAGCGTGGCCTCCGGAGCGTCGAGCGACCCTTGTACCACGACCTCCGCGATCGGGCGGCCATGGAGATCCAAGCCCTTCTCACCGGCCTCTCTGAGGAGACCCTCGATGCCGCTCGCATTGAGCGTTAGCGCCGCCGAGAGCGCTCCCGATCGATCGAGTTCCCATTCGCGAAGCGGCAGGGCAAGCGAACCGCGGATTTCCGCGTCGCCCTTGCGAGCAACCAAGTTGCCGACACGGAGCTTGCTTTGGCCGGTTTCAATTTGCCCGGCGATGGAATCCAGGGAACGCTTTTCGTATTGGATGGACTTGCCGGAGAACTCTCCCACCAGGACGGGGTTGCTCCAATCTCCGCGCAGGGTTCCCGCGAATTGAGCCATCCCGTTCTGCCCGAGTTGGATCGGAATGAGACTCTCCGGTTTCTCGGAAACCAATCCGAGCGCGGGTAGAAAGTCTTCGAAGTGCGTTGTGCGCACGGCGACATCGATCGAATCGCGAATCCTTCCGGAGACCGACACGAACGAATGGGCGAGTTCAAGGCGCGATTCACGGAACGAGATGGATCGATCACGCTGATGGAATGAGGCATCCACGGTTCCCGAAAGCGGGTTCTCTCCTTCGGTTGGCGTCAACGCGAGTCTTGCGGCCGCCACCAGATCATGAACGCCCTTTGCGTCCACCGTGGCGGAGATCTCTATTGGGCCGTTGACGCGGGAATGGAAGGCGAGAGGACCCACGCCACTCGCTCGCGAGACCCGGTCGAGCGATAGATTGTCCGCCTGAGCCTTCACAGTGAGGCGCCTGCCTTCCCGAAACGAAGCTTGACCGCGCACCTCTCCGCCAAGAGCGCTTGCCGACAAGTTCGTGAAGACGAATGAATCCTTTTCCAGCGCCAGCTTCGTTCTCAACCCGATGTTATCGATCCGTACCGCGCCGCTTCGAACCGCGAGTCCGCTTCCCCTGGCATCGCCCGCAAGCTCCCAGATCTTGTCGTGATATCGAAACTCTCCCTCGGCGTGCACGTTGCCCGTGGATTCAATGGGCAGCCCAAAGGCCTTGTGGAAATCCGATACCTGCAAATGGCCGGTGAACGGAATCGAGATTCGCGGGTTCTCGAACTGGTTCACCGACGCTGAGAAAGCTACCGTGCTCTTCCCGTAAGCAAGCGTCCCCTTGTCCAGCCGAATTCCCTCCCGGTCCAAAACAACACCCGCGCGGAAGTCGAACGGGACGGGCTGAATGCGATCCGTGGAAAATTGTAACCGCTGAGCCGCAATCTCGCCGCGGTAGCGTTCCGCGGCCCTTTCAAAATCCAGCGTGACTTCCAGGTTGTCGCCACGCACGTCGAGAGGGATCGATTGTTCCGCCAGCGTGGCGATGCCGTTGCGTGCTTCAAAATGGCCGATTCCCAGATCGACAAGTGTGCTGGTAAATGGTTTCCCGCTGGAAGGTCCGGGAGGATTGGGGAGATTCGTGCGGCCGTCTTCGTATAAGTGGAGGTGAAACGCGGGATGATCCACGGTGACGCTATCCACAGTCACTTTCTTCGCGAGAAACGAGAGGATGGTCGCGTCGACGGAAATCCGGGAAGCCCGGAAGAGCGCCGCTTCCTCCGTTCCCTCGGTTCCATGGAGCGCGAAGCCTTCCACTTCGAAGTGGAGGGAACGCAGATCGTAGTCTAGAGACGCGATCTCCGCGCGGCCGCCAGTCGCCCTGGTGATTTCCTCCTCCACCAGGGTGCGTACTCTGCTCTTCGCCCAATCCGACGTGATAACGAAGTACGCCGCGGTCACCAGCAGGGCAGCCAGCGTGAAGATCACGGCGAGAATCTTTCCAAGCCGGCGCATGGCCGCGGTATTCCACAAGCTCACGGGATCACCTCCGGCTTATAGCGAACGCCGGCACGGGTCCGTGCGTCTTCGAGCCAACTTTCCATTACCCCTTGCAGCCGCTCATCGACGATCTCCGCTTCGAGTTCGTCCTTCACATCTTCGTACGCGGGTGGGTCACCCGCTTCGGGATCGAGCGGGTTGTACTTCGATTGATACCGCTCGAGGATCGCGGAATCGGAAACGCGCACGGCAGGACGAAACCGAAAGTCGATGTACTTCACCGTGGCCACCATCTTGTTCAGAAAATCCTTCAGCGCCTCTTCCCGTAACCCAGCGTCCCGGGCCGCCTTGAGGAAGGCTTCTCGCGAGCCCCAATTGGCTTCCCGGGATTGTTTCAGTGCTTCATCGACTTCCTCATCCGTCGGTAGAGGATAGCCATTCGCTTTCATATCCTGCATCACCAGGCGCTGCAGCACCATGCGATCCGCGGTTTCCCGTAGCTTTTCCTGAGTAAATTCCGGCTTCGCTCCGTTGAGGAAGGCGGCGATCCGCAATTGCTCGTAGATCTGCTGTTCGGTGATCACGTCCTGTCCGACTGTGATCGCAATGCGATCCAACAGTTCCCCATGGAGGCTCCCTGCGACCAGCAACACGAGAGCGAATTGGAAGAGCCGTCTCCGCATCAGAAACTCTGCCCCAGTGAAAAATGGAACTGGAAATGTCCCAGGGATTGGCGTTCCCGCCGGGCAAGCAACTCAGGAAGAGACAAGTCGATCAACTCTTCCCGGGTCCCCCGGAACCCGACGAAGTCCGTCGGATTCAAGGCGTAGGCAATATCCACGCGAAACGGCCCGATGGGGGTCTGGTAGCGGATGCCGAACCCGACGGCGTGAACCATGTAATTGAAGTCTTCCACGTTCTTCTGCTTCACGCGGAAACTGAAATCGCTCATGGACCGGTACACGTTGCCCGCATCGTGGAACAGGACGCCGCCCAGATTCTCTCCAATGAGGGGAAAGCGCAGCTCCACGCCATTCACAAACACCGTTTCGCCACCTATAGGGAAACCGGTCACCAGATCGCGAGGGCCTGCCTGATTCTCGGGGAACCCGCGATGGGAGGCGGCGCCCCCCGCGAAGAAGCGCTCTGGAAGTGGGATATTGAAGCCGGTCTTGTCGCGATACCGGCTGGTCGTGGGTTCAAGCAGGCCGAATGTGGTGGTTCGGGCCAGGATCAGCTTTGAGTTCAAGCGGTGGTATGTGGAATTCCGGCCCAGAAATCGTCCGAAGTCGGAGCCCGACAGCAAAACCTTGGAAGCCAGCCCGAAGTCCAAGCTGGTGTAAACGCCGCGCGTCGAATCCGTAGGGTTATCGCGCTTGTCTTCAATGAGCGTTGCGGAGACGATCCCGACCTTGGCCGGCTGCGCCAGCACCGGGATGAGGCTCGGTTGCACTTGCAGAGTGTTCTCGTCGATCCCCGTCTGCCTCCATGAAACGCGATAGAGAATGTTGCGCGCGAGGTTCACGCGCTGCCCGAGTTGCACGGAGCCTTCAAATCGCCTGGAGGTGTACGTTCGTACGTCGCGGGATTGATCTCCTACCGCGGTGATCGCGAGATTGAGATTCTCATTGCTGCGAAATTGTGGAGCGAGATAGTTCACCAGCACCCGCTGCTGGATGGCGGAGGCGCGGGTGCGCAGGCTGAGGCTGTGCGCAATTCCCATCACGTTCAAGCGCGTAATTTCAAACTGAACCCGAGGGCTGAAGTTTGCCTGACCCCCAGCCGAGCGCAGGTTCTGGGAACTGCCGCCGATCCGGCCGAGCTCCGCGCCGAATCCGAATGTCGCCGAGTACTTCTTCGACTCCTCAAGTTGAAAGAGAACGTATTTGGATTTCTCTTCTCCCTTGGGATTCTGCACGGCCATGGCAACGTTGGCGAAGATCCCCAAGTCGTAGAGCCGGCGCTGCGTCTCCACCATGGCGTTCTGGGATAACGGCTGGCCTTGATAAAGTTCGATGCGCTTGTACACAAGCTCCGGGTCTGTGACGTTCAACCCGCTCACCAGCACTTCTCTAACGAAGGTCTGTTCTCCGCGATTCACCTCATAGACAACGTCCACGAGATTTGCGGAATCTGTCGTGAGCACTTTGAAGTCGAACGATGCGTCGGGATAGCCGAGGTTGTAGAAGTACGCGAGGATATTGTCCCGATCCGCGGTGGCGTTTACCACGCTGAAGGGCTGACTCTCCAGAGTGGTAAGGAATTTTTCGATGTCTTTCCGTTCTCCTTCCTTCACTCCGTTGATCTTCAAGCTGCCGACAAAGACCTGCGGACCCTCGTCAATGTGAAACGTCAAGCCAATCTGATCCTCTTTGCCGCCGAAATCGTCCTTGATCGTATAATCGACGCCGATGTCCCGGAATCCGTTCGTAAGATAGAGATTCTTGATGGTGGCGACATCCTCCCGTAAATAACCTTCGCTCAAACGGCCTCGACGGAACTGCAGCGAGGCCGGCAGAACATAGAGCCGTTCAAGGATGTCGTGCCTTGAAAAGAAGGTGTTGCCTTCCACCTGAATGTCTACAAGCCGCTTTCGCGGCCCCGGATCGATGTGATACACCACTTCCTGCGTGCCGTCGTCCGCGGTCTCGTTGTCGAAGGCAATGTCCGCATTGAAGTAACCCCGCGTTTCGAAATACTCCTCCAGGTTGTGCGAACCCTCCACCAGCAGGTCCCGGTCAATGGATTGTTCCTCAAAGATTGGGATCAGCTCTCTCCGCTTCCCGCCGGAAAGCTTTGCTCCCTCCACGCGGACCTTCACTTTCGAACCCGGTTGCACTTCCACGCGCGGATTCACTTGATTCTTCTCCGGCGAATAATTGATGTCTTGAAGGCGGACGGTTGCCTTGAGGTAATTCTGTTTCTGATAGTAGCGCCGGATGTTGCTGATGCCCGCTTGGGTGCGGCTCTCCGTCACGCCCTTCCAGCCGAAAAGGCCCCACCATCGTTCCCAGTTCGAGACGCTCACCAGTTTGTTGATGTTCAGTTCCGCGTCGCTGACGAACACCGGTGTATCGTATTTCGCCCGCTCGCCCGTGCGTACGTAGAACGTGATGTTCACCTGCTGTGTCTGGTCGAAGTACTCGTGAACCGGGAGAATCTCAGAGCCGTAGTAACCGTTCTTTTCCAGCACGGTTTCGAGGGATTCCACCGCCGCGTCCTGCTGGCGCTGGGTGAACTCGCCGCCTAGCGTGAGTTTGGTGGCATTTCGTAATTCACCGGGGTTTGGCGGAGCATTCACACCCTCCACATGAACATTGCCTATAAACCAGCGGTGCTCGGTCACGATCCGAAGTTGAACCCCCCCGCTATCGAGCAGCGCCGCTTCCACCAGGATTTGCTCGAATCTCCCGCTGCGATACAGCCGTTCGATCAGGCCTTGCACCAGTTCGGCGCTGAGTGGGGTCGAGGGTGCAATCCCGATTAGTTCCACCATATTGTCAACGGGAAGTGGCTGCCTGCGGGGCGCCAGAACGATCTCTTCCACTGGCCGGCCATAGAAATCCGACGGAGCGCCCAGGACAACCGGCGAACCCACAACCAGAGCGATCGCCAGCGCCGAAACGATTCCCATGAATGAGCGGAAAGCTGGCCAAATCCAGCGTTGCGTGGCAACGTTCACTATGAACGATGATAGTACGCGGTTGTTACGATAAAACATATGGATACGGAGACGGCGGACCGCTATTCCCGTCAGGTGCGCTTCCGCGAATGGGGGGAGGAAGGGCAGCGAAAACTCTCGGCCGCGACGGTGGCAATCGTTGGCTGCGGCGCACTGGGAACCTTCCATGCATCCGCGTTGGCCCGCGCCGGCGTTGGACGCTTGCGCTTGATTGACCGTGACTACGTCGAGTTGAGCAACCTGCAGCGCCAATGGCTTTATGACGAAGCGAGTGCCCAACTCGTTTTGCCAAAAGCTGTTGCCGCTAAACAGGAAATTGCTCGTGTTAACCACGCCGTGGACGTGCAATCCGTGGTGGACGACCTCACGGCAAGCAATGTGGAAGAACACTTGGCCGAGGCAGACCTGATCCTCGACGGCACGGATAATTTCGAAACGCGCTATCTGATCAACGACTTCGCCGTGCGGGAGTCGATCCCGTGGGTTTACGGCGGAGCCGTGGGCAGTTATGGAATCTCGATGCCCATATTGCCGGGGATGACCGCCTGTTTTCGTTGTCTTTACCCCGCACCACCCGCGGGTTCCCAGCCCACATGTGAAACGGATGGCGTGATCAATACAATCACCGCGATCGTCGCCGCATGGCAAGTCTCGCTGGCATATCGCATCCTGCTAGGTTATGCGGGAGCTGAGTCCGCGAGGATCACCCATTTCGATGTCTGGGGCGGAGAAACCCGCCAGATCCGGATGCCGGGGCCCAGCAGCGGCTGCCCCACTTGTGGCCGCCGCGAGTTCCCGTTTCTCAATGGCCAACGGCGTGTTCCCATCAGCCTTTGCGGCCGCAATGCCGTACAAATTCACGAGCGCATGCGGCCGATCAATCTGGTTGAGCTTCAATCGCGCCTCGAAAAAACCGGAACGGTCCGCGCCAATGAGTTTGCATTGCGCCTATCGCTTCCGAAGTACGAGATCACGGTGTTTCCCGACGGCCGCGCGATCATCAAAGGCACCCAGGATGTTGGGGTTGCCCGTAGTCTCTACGCACAGTACATCGGAGCGTAGAACGTTTGTCCCTTGGCGCCACGTGGGCTGTCCAGCGTGACTTCTTTGCTAAATCTTGCGCGGACCCTTGCGCGGCTCTGACTCCAGGAATCGAATCGCATCTTCAGCAGCAGCTCCATCATGCACCATTGCCATCAGAGCCGCGGTTACACGTTCCGGTTCCTTTTGTTGAATGATGTTTCGTCCGAAGACAAGGCCGCGGGCCCCCAGTTGCAGCAGCTCCTCGGTTTGCCGAAGCAGTTCGGGCAGCGCCTTTCGCGTCCCGCCCCGAACCAGCAGTGGTTTGCCTCCGGAGACTTCGACGATTCGCCCGAATTCTTTCGCTGGGTCGCACGCATCGGTCTTGATAATGTCCGCCCCCAACTCCACCGCCTGCCGCACCAGTACCGTAATCGTGCGGCTGTAGCCGCTTGACCGGAACCCCGCGCCTTCGAGAGAAGGTTCCAGCACGAGCGGCTCCACCATAAGCGGCATCGCCATTCGTTCGCACTCCGCGCGAAGAATCCCAATGCTGCGGATGCATTCGGCGTGCAGCTCGGTTTCACCGGGGATAAACACCAGGTTCACGACCACCGCCACCGCATCTAGAACGACGGCATGTTCCACGGAGCGTTCGAGAAGAACCGTATACAACGATTTCTGTGGGCTGGCTGCATAGAGATTGGTGGTGTCCGCGCGCAGCACCAGCGCGGGTTTGGCGGGGCCGGGAATGCTTTGCAGAATCCGCGCGGGGCCGGCCGCTAGCTGCAGGGCATCCGGTTGTGCCTTCACCACGGTTCCGATGGCTTTTGCGATATCCTCTATCCCCGCCAGAAACGCGGGCTCGTGAAAGATACCGTGGTCCAGCGCCACGTTCAGGCAGCGGCCATCCGCCGCGAAAAGTCGGTGCATCCGAGCGTAGTTTGTCATTCCCGTTTCGCCGGCGCCGGGAGGCGCACGTTCGTACCTGCCTGATCGATGATAACCGGAGCGGCGCCGCTTCGCCAATGATCGAGCACTGGGGAGGTCCCGCAAAAGTCATCGCTAAAACTTGGGGAGGGTCCGCAACATTGCCGAGTAGTCCGTGCCACGTCCGGAAACGCTGTGGATGGGGCGCCAATTGCGATCCATCGTTCCGATATACCGGGCGGAGTGCTGGTCGGCTCCGAACAGAATCACCGAATACGCCCGATCCGGATACTCAAGGACCCGAAAAACCACTTCTTTTGAGCGTGTATTCCATCGGTCCGCGGCAGGCGTTCCCAGACGGCGCACAACGGCGGCATAGTCGTCCTGCCCGCTCAGGGAAAGATAGTCCTGGTCCTTGGTGCTCTGGAGCGCCCGGCCCTGGAATAGGCTGCCTCCACGATAGACCGCCACCGTCGAGAACACCGCCAGCAGCGCAATAACCAGCATCACGCCGATCAATTTCGCTACGCTGCCTTCATTCCGTGGGCCGCTTCCTGTTCTTTTCCCTGCAGGCGATTGCGCGCTTGCCGCGCCTTCCGCCTCGGAGCGGCCCGGGGCGCCCTGCGGCATCTCCAGGACTTTCGTGCGGAAGGGAAGCACGGTTCCCGCCCGATACTCCAACTCCTTCGTCAAGCCGACGATGGGCATCGGTTGATCCACGGAGGAAATTGCGCCGAAATGACGTCGCGGAATCCAGACCTCGATGCCGGCCTTGGCATTCTCAACCAAAATCTCCGCCCACGTTGCCTGCAGAAAACGCCACTCGTTATACTCCACAGTCCGCACGGGTGGGTAGAACGCGAACGGACGTCCGCCGAGTTCCTCTTCAACTTGCGATCGGGGTGGCTCCGGCATCAGCTAGCACTATCTTAGGCCGAATGTGCTGAGGATTCCTGGTGGCGCTGCTAACCAGCTACCGCTGCCTGGCTGCGGCGCAGATCTTCCGTGCCGATCGTCACCAGGGTTTTATCCATATCTTCCCCGGATTCAATCATGTGGCGGATGTGAGCCGATGCCAGCCGAATCACCCACGCGTCGGTGATCGTCCGGCCCTCCGCCTGCGCGAACTCCTTCAGCGCCAGATGGGGCAACGCCACGACCTTCTCAATTTCTTCGTCGGGGCTGGAAAAATGGAATTTACAGTCGATGGTATCCGCGTGGCGGATCGTGATGCCCACCTGATGCCACAGGAACACCACTTCCCAGGTAGTTCCAAATGGGTCGAGACAGGAGAAGCTGCGCGCGGAGGAGGACATACGAAGCATCCTAGCACGGCCTGTTCGCGCCCGGAATCAATAGCAGCTCCGGAGCGCTCAGGTCAGGCCTCACAAATGATTCTGGATCAAGGACAGAAACTCGGTGCGGGTCTCCCGGTTATTACGAAACGAACCGAGCATCGTGCTGGTAACCGTGTCGCTGCATTGCTTCTCCACCCCGCGCATCATCATGCAAAAGTGCCGGGCGCTCGCCACAACGCCCACGCCCTGCGGCTGGATCGCTTCCATGATTGTCTTCGCAACCTCTTGCGTGAGCCGCTCCTGCACTTGCAGGCGCTTGGAGAAAATATCCACGATACGCGGTATCTTGCTGAGCCCAATCACCTTGCCGTTCGGAATATACGCCACGTGGATTCTGCCGAAAAAAGGCAGCATGTGGTGTTCGCAAAGGCTATAGAACTCGATATCCTTCACGATCACCATGTCGTCGTACTCCACGTCGAACAATGCTCCGTTCAGAACGTCGGTGACGTCGGTCTGGTAACCAGCGGTGAGATCGCGCAGCGCTTTGGCCACCCGCTCCGGAGTCTTCAGGAGCCCGTCGCGAGATGGATCTTCGCCGATCTCCAGCAGAATTTGCTCTATCTGGGAGGCGATCGGCGATTCCGGCTCCGCCTTGCCCATCGGAATCATCTTTACCGTCGCACTGGATTTCTGCATGATGTTCTTTCTAAGGTTGCTTCAGCAACCTCTTAAATGTCGAAGATATTCTTCGCGGTCTCAAACAATCGCACGCCGGAGAGGGAGGGCATGCGCGCCGTGTAGCCGAAAGGCTCACCCTCCGCAGGCCAACCTCGTTCAAGCCTTTCGCGAATATCTTGCGCCACATTTTCCGTCGTCGGGACGCGCCCATTCACGAACGTATCAATGTCGAGATTCATGTTCTTGCCCTTGTACACTCGAAGAACTCCGTCGTGTACCAGCAGATCCATATCCCCGCTTGCAATTATCCTGCCCGATGCGGCGTCCGGGCTCCCCTCCACGCTCACCTCTAAAATGTAATCGTGTCCGTGACCGTAAGGATTGCTGCACCTTCCGTAAATTTCGCGATTCTCCCATTCAGAAAGCGCCGGATTGTAAAGCCGGTGCGAAGCGGAGAAGCGATAACGATGGGTCAGCGTCATGCTGGCTCCCCGGAGTAATCCACGAACAGGTCTTCCGTTTCATACAGGCGCACCTGGTGCAATCTCGCATTCGAGAGATTCAATTTCGGCCAGAGCCGTTTCCAAATCTCCCGGGACACATTCTCAACGGTTGGAACAATACGGTCAAACGGGGGCACCTCCTGGTTGAGGTGCCGATGGTCCATTACATCAAGAATTTCGCGTTGCAGAATCGACTTCAATTCCTTGAGGTCGAAGACCATCCCGGTTACCGGGTCCGGTTCCCCCTCCAAAGTCACCTCAAGCACGTAATTATGCCCGTGGCCGTGCGGGTTTGCTCCATCGCCATAAATCGCTTGATTCTCCTCCTGGCTCAGCGACGGAATCGCACAGAGATGAGAAGCTGAAAAATCCACTCGTCTGGTAATCCGCATCGCGAATGCCGGGCGCGCCTCCTTGACCCCCTTGCATAGATGCTCCAACGTCGAAACCAGATACACTGAATACGAATGTCCAAGCAGCGCAACGCCGCGATCGAACGCTTCCTCATCGCGCTTATCATATTGAGTACATTGGTCTTGTCCTATGGGATCTACGATGCCGTGCGCGATAGAACCGTGAACGTGGGCGATCGCGCGCCCCGTTTTCAGGCTGCCACGTCGAACGGCGCTACCATCGGCAGCAACAATTTCCAGGGAGAGTTGCTCCTCGTCAACTTCTGGGCCACGTGGTGCCCACCCTGTGTGCAGGAGATGCCCAGCCTGGAACAGTTCCATCAGAAGTACGGGAAGCGGGGTGTGGTCGTCCTGGGTGTCAACGTGGACCGCAATGAACAAACCTATCGGCAGTTCATGCAACGGAGCGGCATCACGTTTCCAAACACCTTCGACCCCACTGCCGGCATCGGCGCCCAATTCGGCACGTACAAGTATCCGGAAACCTACCTTATCAACCGGGAGGGACGGGTTCTTGAAAAGTTTGTCGGGCCGGAAGCCTGGACAAGTCCGGAAGTGGTGGCTCGTATCGAACGGCACTTGCCGAAGGGATAAGCGCAACGGGCCGGCTGTTCCTGCCGGATCGGCACGCTCGCAAAGGGGAGGAGATTCGCATGGCAATCGGCAACGCGCATCGCGCCGCGCTTGTTCAGATCGTGGGCGAACAAGCATCCCTCAGTTCCGAATCGGATTTGGGTCTCTATGAGTACGATGGCGGAGTTGACCGCGCCCGGCCCGATCTCGTCCT
>JADYZL010000207.1 GCA_020853155.1 Bryobacterales bacterium | reverse complement strand
CCAGGACCGGAATACTCGGCATGTATGGCTGAACTTAGGCATTCGGATACTAATGATGTGCTGCGGAGCTACCGCCGCTGGAAAGAAGAAGGCGCGGAGCTGAAGGCGCGGGCACAGGGTTTGCTGGCGGAGCGCTTCCACGAACTGGTTCGCGAAGCGCAGCAGGTGCAGCACGATCTCCACGAAGATTTCGGGCACACGGTCAAGTTTCCCGTGAACCCCAAGTTCGCGAAGAAGGGCAAGGCGCGACCGGCCGCGAGGAAGGTGGCGGCCGGAATTGCGGCTCCGGCTAACGCGGGCTTGCCGCCTGTGGCGGCGGCGCCCGCAGCGAAAGCTTCCGCGGTGCAGAAAGCTTCTGGAGGCACTCTTGCCCCACGAGTTAGCCCCACTGCAAAGACCACGCCGGTGGCGATCTCCCGAACGCCTAAGTCCGCCAAGAAGGAAACCGGTGTGCGCGAACTAGAGCGCCTTACGCGCCAGGTGGAGAAGGCGCGCCAGCGGCTGGCGGAAGCGAAGGTATCGGGTGGCCCGGTGAAGATCCAGAATGCCGAAGATCGCCTTTATGAGCTAAGCGACGAGCTGCGGTTGCTCACGGCAAGGCAAACGGAGTAGGCGGCGCAATCCCGCCCCGTGGCGCTCAACCGGCTGCAACGACCGCGGGCGCCACTCCGGCGCCATTCGCGCTGAATTCCCGTTGCAGCAGTTCGCAGAACTGGCGGGCGACGCGGGGGAGATGGCGCTTACGCCGGTAAATGATGCCAAGCGGACGAATGAGATCGTCGGTATCGATTCGGATCGCGCACAACCGCCCGTCCTGAATTTCAGCATCCATCACACGGAGAGGGAGGATGGCTACTCCCCGGCCCAGCACGAGCGCTTCCTTGATCATCTGGATGTTGTCGAAATTCATCACGCGATGCACGTGGACCTTGTGCTCGCGCAGAAACCGGTCGATGTGCAGCCGGATGGGCAAGTCCTGGTCAAACCCGATAAACGCGGCGCCATTGATCTCTCCAGGTGAAACGCTCTCGAACCGGGCTAGCGGGTGATCCGGTGCGGCGCCCAGCACCATGGTTTCGTTCAGCCAGGGGATCACTTCCAACTCGCGCGTCGGCTCCGGGTAGCTGAGCAATCCGATGTCGCAGACGTCACTTTCCACGGACTGATATACGCGCTCCGGCCGCAGGTAGGTCACTTCTAGTGAAGCTGCCGGAAAGCGAATGCGGAATGTCTCTTCGACTTCCGACATCGTGGTGAGGCCAACGGAGTAGATGGCGGCCACCCGAAGCGTCCCTCTCACTTCGTCCTTCAACTGCTCCATCTCCGCTTCGAACGCTTCGCAGCGATGAATGACATCCTGACAAAACTTCAGATAGCGCTGCCCCGTTTCCGTCACGGAGAATGGGCGCGTTGAGCGGTCCAGGAGAGTCGCCTCCAGGCGGCGCTCCAGATCCTGGATGTGTTGGCTGGCGGCGGATTGGCTGATGCCATTGGCCTCCGCGCCTTTGCTGATGCTCTTGTGGTTGACGACATCGCGAAATAGGCGAAGATGATCGCTGTCTGCCCGAAAGTGCATTAAATTAGTCTACCTTATGCTGTAAAAAGTTCAAAATCGTGTTGACTAATGTTTCCGACTCACGCTATGCTGGGTCATAAATTTCCGGGCAGAGACTGCGGGAATTGCCTTCAACACCATGAGCCATCATAAACCTTCTCCCTGGCTGCCGGAGCCCCAAGGGCTCTATCTCCCGACGCTCGAAAAAGATGCCTGCGGATTGGGATTCGTCGCCCATTTGAAGGGCGAGCGCTCCCACGGCATCATCGACAAGGGCCTGGAAATTCTCGTTAATCTGACGCATCGCGGCGCATGCGGATGCGATCCCGACACCGGCGATGGAGCGGGCCTGCTCACCCAGATTCCGCACGCATTTTTTGTGAAGGAAGCGCGGAAGCAGGGCTTCTCGCTTCCCCCCGAAGGCCAATATGGCGCGGGAATGGTGTTTCTTCCGGTTGACCGCTATGAGCGGATGCGCTGCGAGGCGCTGCTGGAGAAGGTGATTGCCGAGGAAGGCCTGGAACTGCTCGGCTGGCGCACCTGCTACATCAATCCGGACGCGATCGGGCGCGTGGCGCGCACGACGCAGCCGTTGATTGCTCAGGTATTCGTGAAAGCCCCGGCCGGCGTCGATCAGATGGCTCTCGAGCGCAAGCTCTACGTCGTCCGGCGCCTGGCGCAGAATCGCGTGGCGCAATCGGATATCAAGGAGCGCGACTTTTTTTATATTCCGTCGTTCTCCACGCGCACCATCGTCTACAAGGGGCTGCTGCTCGCGCCGCAGATTCGTGAGTTCTATCAGGATTTGAACGATCCCGATTTTGTCAGCGCTCTGTGCATGGTGCACCAGCGCTTCTCGACAAACACGTTCCCCACCTGGGATCTCGCGCACCCCTTCCGCTACATTTGCCATAACGGCGAGATCAATACGATTCGTGGCAATGTGGCGTGGATGACGGCGCGGCAGAGCGTGCTCGAGAGCAAGCTGTTCGGCGACGATCTGAAGAAGCTCTACCCGATCATCGTGCCCGGCGGCAGCGATTCGGCGGGGCTCGACAACACGGTGGAGTTGCTCACCCTCGCCGGGCGCAGCTTGCCCCACGTGATGGCGATGCTGATTCCCGAAGCCTGGGATGCCGACGTGACGATGGATGACGACCGGAAGGCATTCTACGAGTTTCATGCATCGTTGATGGAGCCGTGGGACGGCCCCGCGGCGGTGGCCTTCACGGATGGCAAGGTGATCGGCGCGACGCTGGACCGGAACGGCTTGCGCCCGGCGCGCTACTACGTCACGCATGACGATTTGGTGATCATGGCGTCGGAGACTGGCGTGCTCAACGTGGAGCCGGAGAATGTGCGCTCGAAGGGCCGTTTGCAGCCTGGGCGCATGTTCCTCGCGGACCTCGAGCAAGGCCGGATTATTCCCGATGAGGAGTTGAAGAACGAGCTGAAATCGCGGCAGCCCTACCGGAAGTGGATCCAGGAAAACCAGGTGCGCCTGGAAGATTTGCCTCTGGCCGGCCGCACCTTCCCTGCCTCTCATGAGACGCTGCTGGAGCGGCAGCGCGCTTTCGGGTATACCGATGAGGACATCCGCATTCTCATGACGCCCATGGCCACCGGCGGCGCGGAAGCCATCGGTTCGATGGGTACGGATACGCCGCTTGCCTGTCTCTCCGACAAGCCGCAGCCGCTGTTCCACTATTTCAAGCAGCTTTTCGCCCAGGTCACCAACCCTGCGATCGATCCAATTCGCGAGGAACTGGTGATGTCGCTTGTGAGCTACATCGGCAGCGAACGCAACATCCTCGAAGAGACACCCGAGCATTGCCAGTTGTTGAAGCTGAAGCACCCGATTCTCGAGAACAAGGACCTTGAGAAGCTGCGGCGGATGTCGAGCGGAGATTTCCTCGCCACGACCCTTCCGACGCTCTTTCGCGTGCAGGATCACGCCGACGGTTTGCAACGCGCGCTCGATGCCCTGTGCAAGAGAGCCTCGCTGGCCGTGAAGTCGGGATACACGCTGTTGATTCTTTCCGATCGCGGTCTGGACGAGGAGTACGCGCCCATCCCAAGCCTGCTGGCGCTGAGCGCCGTGCACAACCATCTGACGCGCGAAGAACTGCGCACGCAGTGCGCGTTGATTGTCGAATCCGGCGAACCGCGTGAGGTGATGCACTATGCGCTGCTGATCGGCTACGGAGCGAGCGCGGTGAATCCGTTCCTGGCGTTTGAGACTCTGGACGATCTGGCTTCGCGCGGCCTTCTGGGCGAGGTCTCGGCGGAGGCCGCGCATAAGAAGTTCATCAAGGCGGTGAATAAGGGATTGCTGAAGGTGTTCTCGAAGATGGGCGTCTCGACGCTCCAGAGCTATCGCGGCGCGCAGATCTTCGAGGCGATCGGGTTGAACAAAGATTTCATCGAGCGATACTTCACCGGCACGCCCTCGCGCATTGAGGGGGTTGGCATCGATGTGATTGCGCGTGAAGCGCAGATGAAGCATAGCTTCGCTTTCCGCGGATTGTCGCGGGATGAGCCGGAACTCGAGGTGGGCGGCTCCTATCAGTACCGCGCGCAGGGCGAATACCACCTCTACAATCCACATACGGTAAGCAAACTGCAACACGCGGTGCGGGGCAATTCCTACGCCACGTACAAGGAGTTCGCGGGCCATATCAACAACCAGCAGAGCCACCTGGCGACGATTCGCGGATTGATGCGCTTCCGCGAGGCGGCGAATCCGGTTCCGCTTGAGGAAGTCGAGCCGGCGTCGGAGATCGTCAAGCGCTTCGCTACCGGCGCGATGTCGTTCGGGTCGATCAGCAAGGAAGCGCACGAGACGCTAGCGATTGCGATGAACCGCATCGGCGGGCGTTCCAACACGGGCGAGGGCGGGGAAGACCCCGCGCGCTTCGCGCCGTTAGCGAATGGCGATTCACGGCGAAGCTCGATCAAGCAGGTTGCTTCCGGCCGCTTCGGCGTCACCACGAGTTACCTGGTGAATGCCGACGAACTGCAAATCAAGATCGCGCAAGGCGCCAAGCCCGGCGAAGGCGGCCAATTACCCGGCCACAAAGTGGACGATGTCATCGCGCGGGTGCGGCACTCCGTGCCGGGCGTCGGCCTGATTTCACCCCCGCCCCATCACGACATCTATTCGATCGAAGATCTCGCGCAGTTGATCTTCGACCTCAAGAACGTCAATCCGCAGGCCCGCGTCTCGGTGAAACTCGTGGCGGAAGTGGGCGTGGGGATCGTGGCGGCTGGGGTGGCGAAGGCGCATGCCGATGTGGTGCTGATCAGCGGGCACGACGGCGGCACCGGCGCTTCCCCGCTCACGTCGATCAAGCATGCGGGCATTCCCTGGGAACTGGGTTTGGCCGAGACGCAGCAAGTGCTGCTGATGAACGACCTGCGCAGCCGCATCGTCGTGCAAACCGACGGCAAGCTGCAAACGGGGCGCGACGTGGCGGTGGCCGCCCTCCTGGGGGCGGAGGAGTTTGGCTTCAGCACAGCGCCCCTCGTGACGATGGGCTGCATCATGATGCGCAAGTGCCACTTGAACACCTGCCCGGTGGGGGTGGCGACGCAAGATCCTGTGCTGCGCGCCAAGTTCACGGGCCAGCCGGAGCATGTGATCAACTACTTTTTCTTCGTGGCGGACGAACTTCGCGAGATCATGGCGAAGCTGGGCTTCCGGACGATGAACGAGATGATCGGGCAGACGGACCGCCTCGAAATGCGGGCGGGCCTGGAGCATTGGAAGGCAAGCGGCCTGAACTTCGATTCCATTCTGCACCGGCCGGAACTGCCTTCCCGCGTGGCCAAGCATTGTGTGAGCAGCCAGGACCACGGGTTGGATGCGGCGCTGGACCATGAGTTGATTCAGATTGCTTCCCCCACGCTTGAAGCGCGGCAGCCGGTGCGGGCGGAGATGGAGATCCGCAACGTGCATCGCACGGTGGGCGCCATGCTGAGCGGGCGCGTGGCCCGCGCGTTTAGCGAGGACCCGCTGCCGCCAGATAGCATCGTCTTCAAGTTCGACGGCTCCGCCGGGCAGAGCTTCGGTGCGTTCCTGGAGCGCGGGATCACGCTGATCCTGGAGGGCGATTCGAACGATTACGTGGGCAAGGGCCTCAGCGGCGGGCGGATTGTGGTGTATCCGCCGCGGCGCTCCTCCTTCCTGCCGGAAGAGAACATCCTCATCGGCAACACGGTAATGTACGGCGCCACCAGCGGCGAAGCCTACTTCAATGGCGTGGCCGGTGAACGCTTCTGCGTGCGCAATAGCGGCGCGACGGCGGTGGTGGAAGGCGTGGGCGACCATGGCTGCGAGTACATGACCAATGGAACCGTCGTCGTGCTGGGCGGCACGGGCCGGAATTTCGCTGCGGGCATGTCCGGCGGAGTCGCTTATGTGGTGGATGAAGTCGGCGAGTTTTCCAAGTACAAGTGCAATACGGAGAGCGTCGATCTGCTGTCCGTCACCAGCGACGCGGATCAGAAGATCCTGCGCGAGTTGATTCAGAAGCATGTGGAATACACGGGCAGCCCGAAAGCAAAGTGGATGCTTGAGAACTTCAGCCGCATGCTGCCCCGCTTCGTGAAGGTGTTTCCGCACGAATATCAACGGGTGCTTGCGCAGCGGGAGAACGGGCACACGCGAGAGGCGGAGCGGATCGCTTTGCCTGTTATTGCGGCCAACGGGAGTGGAGCGGCGGAGGTGCTGCGTGGGTAAGATTACCGGGTTCATTGAGTTTCAGCGGGAAGAGATCGGCAAGCGGCCGGTGGAAGCACGGGTGAAGGACTACTTTGAGGTCTATCAGCCCACGCCGGCCGAGCGCGTGCGGACGCAAGCCGCGCGATGCATGGATTGCGGTGTTCCCTTCTGCCACACCGGCTGCCCGGTGAACAACATCATTCCGGATTGGAACGACCTTGTTTACCGCGACCGCTGGGAAGAGGCCATCCGCATGTTGCATGCGACGAACAATTTTCCGGAATTCACCGGGCGCATCTGCCCCGCGCCCTGCGAAGCCGCCTGCGTTCTGGGGATCAACGAACCGCCGGTCTCGATCAAAATGATCGAGCGCACGATCATCGAGCGGGCTTGGGAGAGCGGCTATGTGAAGCCGGAACCTCCCGCGCACCGGACGGGCAAGAAGGTGGCGGTGATCGGTTCCGGCCCCGCCGGGCTCGCCGCGGCGCAGCAGTTGAATCGAGCGGGCCATACGGTAACGGTGTTTGAGAAAAATGCGAAGCCGGGTGGCCTGCTTCGCTACGGCATCCCGGATTTCAAGCTGGAGAAGTGGGTGATCGACCGCCGCCTCGGCCAATTGGAAGCGGAAGGCGTCAAGTTCCACACGAATGCGAACGTGGGAGAGGAGATCACCGGCGAGCAATTGCGGGCCGGCTTCGATGCGGTGCTATTGGCCATGGGCGCGGAAAGACCGCGCGACCTCTCGATTCCGGGCCGGGAACTGAAGGGCATCCACTTTGCCATGGAGTTCCTGCCTCAACAGAACAAGCGCGTTTCCAAGGAGGAAACCGGTTACAACGAGGGGGAGATTTCCGCAACGGGAAAACACGTCATCATCATCGGTGGGGGCGATACCGGGGCGGATTGCTTCGGAACGTCGGCGCGGCAGCGCGCGAAGTCGATTACGCAACTGGAACTGTTTCCGAAACCGCCCGCCGAGCGCGCTGCCAGCACACCCTGGCCCATGTGGCCGCTGCGGCTGCGCACGGAGACCTCGCATGAAGAAGGCGGGGAACGGGTGTGGAGCGTGAACACGACGAGCTTTACCGGAGACGCGGAAGGCAACGTAACGCAGTTGTACGGAGTACGCGTGGGAGCGCCACCAAAGTTTGAACCGGAAGCGGGCGGCGAGTTCAGCCTTCCCGCAGACCTCGTGCTGCTTGCGATGGGCTTCCTGGGTCCGAAGCCGGGCGGGATCGCGGACCAGTTGGGCTACGAACTCGATGCGCGCGGCAATGCCAAGGCGGACGCAAACTACATGACCACCGCGCCTGGCGTCTTCGCGGCGGGGGATGTCCGCCGGGGACAATCGCTCGTCGTTTGGGCGATTGCCGAAGGCCGCAGCGCCGCGCACGCGGTGGATAAATACCTGATGGGCACGAGTAATTTGCCTCTCGTCGTGCGATAGCGCCGATACCTTCCTTTTCCCAAACCTCCGGGCTGGCGGGCGCGCGCCTAAGCGCGCCCTCGCTTCCATTCGTGCCCTCGCCCATCTGGCGGCCGGCGGCAATCCCACTCGTGCCGCAAGGGCATGCATGCATCCATGCCTCCGTTAGTAGTAAGCTGGCGGCAAACTGGGTTGCCGGGAGGCCTCGTGGAGTGCCGCGAGGAACGGCAGTGATATGCGGGGGCGCGCTTGCGGGATAAATTCTGCCACTTTCCGGGGGCGATTCTCATCAAACGAGAGAATGTGCGGTTTTACAGGAGGCTCGGCTGCGGCTTCCTGCATCGCCATGCGAGTACGCCGGTCTTACGCCGGGCAAAGGTGGCACGGTGGTTTTGATACGTTGGAACATGGTTTCCTTACGGCCCATGTGGGAGGTGTTGTGCTAGTTGTCTATGTAGTGATTTGGAGTTCCGCCGTCCTTCTGGGCCTTTCCGCGGTCTGGGGATTGGTGTGGGCGATCCGGACCGGCCAGTTCCACGGCCTTCGGGAAGGCGCGGAGAGCATCTTTGACGATGGCGAACCCGTGGGGACGCCGACCGACTTTTTCCCGGGCGCCGCGCGCTCCGCTGCGAGTGCTTCCGGAACCAAGGCTGGAGCGATGGAGGAAAAATGGCGTCGATAGCCGTAACCAAGCCGGCTGCCGTGGATTCGCAAGAATTGCTTACGCGGGTACAGACGGATCGATCCTGCAGGCAGACCGTCCTGATCTATTACACGAGCGCGGTGTTCTGGCTGCTGTTGGGGAGTGTCCTCGCCATTCTGGCCTCGCTCAAGATGCACATCCCCGGGTTCCTCGCGGAGTGGGAATGGCTTACGTTTGGCCGCGTGCGTCCGGCACACCTTACTTCGATGATTTACGGGTGGGCGGTGATGGCCGCCATCGGCACGCTGCTCTGGCTGCAAGCGCGCATGGGGCGGGTGCGGCTGCCGCTGCCGCTGCTGCTTCCGGTGAGCGGCATTGTGTGGAACGTCGGCGTCGCCTACGGAATGATCGCCATTCTGATCGGCTACAGCACGAGCACGGAATGGCTGGAGTTTCCGGTGCCGGTGCTTGGCTTTTTCGGCTTCTGCCTGGTGTTGGTGATCTACGCCTCGCTCGTCATGATGATGCGCCGCAAAGTGCATCACACGTATGTTTCGCAGTGGTACATCTACGGTGGCGTACTCTGGTTTCCATTCCTGTATGTCTCCGCTCTGATCCTCACGCAGGCGCCCCATGTCAACGGAACCGTGCGTGCGATCGCCAACTGGTGGTTCGCTCACAACGTGCTCGGCCTCTGGCTCACGCCCATTGGGTTGGCATCGGCCTACTACTTCATTCCGAAGGTAACCGGGCGCCCCGTACACAGCTATCACCTCTCTCTGTTGGGGTTCTGGACGCTGGCGCTTTTCTACAACTGGGCGGGAACGCACCACCTCGTCGGTGGGCCGATTCCAGCATGGGTGATCACGGTGGGCATCGTCGGAAGCATGATGATGTTCATCCCGGTGACCACGGTCGCCATCAACCATCACATGACCATGCTGGGCCAGTTTGGGCATTTGAAGACGAGCCCAACACTGCGCTTTGTCGTGTTCGGCGCGATGAGCTACACCCTGGTAAGCTTCCATGGCTCTCTGGCGGCGCTGCGCTCGTTCAGCGAAGTGGCGCATTTCACGCATCACACGATCGCACACTCCCATCTGGGTGTGTATTGCTTCTTCACGATGATGATGTTCGGCGCCATGTACTACATTTTTCCGCGAATTTTGCGGCGGGAATGGAGTTCCGCACCGCTTATCAAAGTGCATTTCTGGACAACAGCGATCGGCTCGATTATCTACGTCGTCGGTCTTGGCTGGGCAGGTCTTGTTCAGGGCTGGATGATGAACAACCCCGACATCGCGTTCATGGATGTCGTGAAGTATACGATTCCGTGGCTGGAGAGCCGGAGCGTGGCGGGTACCTTGATGTCGATCGGGCACGTGGTGTTCGCCATTTTGGTCTGGCGCATGCTGCGCGGCGACGGCGCGGAGCAGCAAGGGCCGACGCTGTTTACCACTGCCCGCTCCCTGCGCGCACAGCGGGAACGGAAAGCGCGCGCCCGTGAGCGAGCGAAAGGGGTTGCGTAATGAACAGGTCGCTCTTGATTTTCGTTGGAGTCATCTTTACGGTGGTCTTCTCGCTCTCGGGCCTCGTGCTGGTGCCGGATTGGCAGTTCAGCGAAGTCGGGCCGTACAAGACGGAGGACGGCACATTGTATCCCCAGCCATTGACGGGACCGCCGGAAGCGGGCCGCCACGTTTACATGGACCTTGGCTGCATCTATTGCCACACCCAGCAAGTTCGCCCGGAAGGCTTCGGCGCGGATATCGAACGCGGTTGGGGGAGGCGCCGGACGGTAATGCGGGACTATATGTACGACCCGATTAACCTGACTGGTACGATGCGCACGGGGCCGGACCTCGCCAACATCGGAGCCCGCCAGCCGAGCAAGACCTGGCAATACCTGCACCTCTATAACCCGGTGATCACCTCGCCCGGAAGCATCATGCCGCCGCACCCGTTTCTATTCAGCGTGGGAGCGGAAGCCGTGGCTCCTCCCGATGCCGTGGCTCTGCCGGCGGAGTGGCAAACCCCCACCGCGAAGTACATCATCCCGAATAGCCGGGGCCGCTTTCTGGTGGATTACCTGATGTCCTTGGACAAGAGTGTCAATTTGCCGGAGGCGGAATGAGCGATACACCAAAACCTTCGAACCCGGAGACCCCGGCTTCCGACGGCGAAATGCGGCACGGCACGCGCAACCCCGCGCTCCATCCCACCGATGTCGAGATTCGCAACAGCCCGGACGTGCTGGAGATGCACCAGCAAATCATCCGGGAAATGAACGAGCCGGCGGACGGCGTCGCGCCAACACCGGTATGGCTGCTGATGTTCTTTTTCGCCCTCATCGGCTGGGGCGGCTACTACATCGCCCAGAATGGCGGCGGTTTCCGCGGAGATATTTACAACGAAGATCCCGCGGTGCTCTACCGCCAGGCCGGAGAGGGAGCGGCCGCAGCCAAGCCTGTCGATTTGATGGCGGTGGGCAAGCGCACGTTCAACAATTGCACACAATGCCACCAGGTCAACGGCGCGGGGATTCCCGGGGCCTTTCCGCCGCTCGATGGGGCGGAGCGGGTGAGCGGGCCCCCGCACGTGCTGGCCGCCATTCTACTGCACGGCTTGCACGGCCCACTCCAGGTGAAAGGGCAAACCTACAACGGCGATATGCCCGCCTGGGGCCAGTTAAGCGATGAAGAGATCGCGGGCGTCCTCACCTATGTGCGGGCGTCCTGGAGCAACAAGGCCCCGGAGGTATCGCCCGCGCTCGTGAAGGCCATGCGCACCCAGACGGCCTCTCAAACGGCCCCTTGGACCGGAACGGCTCTTGATGCGTTGGCCAAGGAACCGCCCCCCACGGAAGAGGCTGCACCGGCCCCGGTGACGGAGGCGAAGTCGAACTAGATGGCCCGCGGGTTCAGCGGCGGGGTGGCGGAAAGCGCTTGCGGCTGCGCTCCGCCAACGGCTGCCTCCATGTGGCGCTGGGGCCGTATCGCCTTTTCGGCGGTGATCGCAATGAATGCCATGGCCGTGGCGATCGCGGTGAACACGTCCGATGAGGCAATGTCCGATCCGCAGCCGGTTCGCATCGGTCTGCTTGTCTCGACGCTGCTCGTGGCAATGCTCGTTGGAGCGCCGCTCGTGCAAGGGGCGTGGAAGGCGATTCGTGAAACCCGCCTGGCGGTGGAGTTTCTCTTCCTGATCACGCTCGGCGGCGCGTTCGGCGTCTCTCTGCAATCCCTGCTGGCCGGCGAGGGGCCGGTCTATTTTGAGGTCGTGAGCCTGCTGCTGGTGGTCTACGCCTTCGGCGCGGAGTTGAACCGGGCAGCCCGCGACCGGGCGGTGGAGGCCATCCGCAGCTTATCCGCGGCGAGCCGCATGGCGAGGGTTATGACGCCGGCGGGAGACATCGAGGAACGTGCCGCTCTCGATGTCCGCCCTGGAGAATGGGTGGAGGTGCTGCCAGGCGAGATGGCGCCGGTGGATGGCATCCTACTAGGCGAACCGGCGCTGTTTGAGGAAGCCTCGCTGCGCGGCGAATTTGTACCGCGCACGCGGCAACCGGGGGAGACGGTGAGGGCGGGCAGCTTTGTGCTGGATGGGCAGATCCGTTTGGAGGCGCGGCCGCTCGACGACGGCTCCTCGCTCGATTCCCTCCTCTGCCAGGTGGGAGGCGGGATCGATGCAAACTCTCACGCGCAGCAGGCAGCCGACCGGCTGGCGCGCTGGTTCGTGCCGGTGGTCTCGGGAGTGGCGATCGCGACGTTCACGGCGTGGAGCTACGCCGCGCCACCAGGCGAAGCCTTGTTTCATTCCATGGCGGTGCTGCTGGTCGCCTGCCCCTGCGCGCTCGGCTTCGCCACGCCGCTTGCGCTTTGGACCGCTACCTCCCGCCTCAGCGCGATCGGGGTGCGAGTGTCCCGCGCGGCGGATGTGGAAGCGCTGAGCGCGGTGGATCTCGTGGCATTCGACAAGACCGGCACCTTGTCCGGAACGGAGACCCACGTCGCGAGCATCGTTTGGGGAGAGGCGAACCCGTACTCCAATGCGGAGATGCAGGCCATGGTTGTGGCGGCGGAGCGCGGCTTGAGCCATCCGTTCGCGCGCGCGTTGGAGCGGAGCGGCCTGGCGGACGAACCCGAGGATGCCCGTAATCGCTGGCATCGCGAGGCGCTCCGGATCCTGCCCGGCAGAGGCATCTGGGCGCGGATTCGCAACAGCGAAGGGCAGACGCACGAAGTGGAGGCAGTCTCGTTTTCTTCCGTGCGGAGCGAGGCCGGGCAGGCTGGCCCTGCGGAACCGGCGGAGGAGGGAATTGTCTTCCGGCTTGATGGCCGCGCGGCGGGTTCGGCGACATTCGAAGAGGAGTTTCGGGAGGGCCACGCCGGTGCGCTCGACCGTTTGGCGGAGATGGGCGTGGAACTGCATCTCTTGAGCGGCGATACGCATGCGCGGGCGGCGCGCGCCGGAATTGCCTCTGTTCAAGGGGGCCTCACTCCCATGGAGAAGCTTGACCGGGTGCAGGCTTGGCAGCGAAGCAAACGCAAGGTGCTGTTTGTGGGCGACGGCATCAACGACGCGCCTGCGATGCGCGCCGCCGCGTTCGCCATTGCGGTGAATGAAGGCACGGCGCTGGCGCGGGCCGTTGCCGGAGGGGTGTGGGATGGGCGCAATCTGCGGGCGATCCCGGCGGCTCTTGAGATTGCGCGGCAGACCGTGCGGCGGGTGCGCACGAACTTCTGGTGGGCCATCGGCTACAACACGATCGGCATGGGCTTGGCGGCGACCGGGTTTCTGCATCCGGTAAGCGCGGCGCTGCTGATGGTGGCTTCAAGCGCGCAGGTCACCTGGCGGGCGATGGCCTTGCTCGGCGAAGCGAATTTTGAGGAACTCGCGAGCCCCGCTTCGCGCGGACAGTCCCGGCGGCAACCGCAGCCGGTCATACGAAACGCGGAACCCGTTCCAGCGGGACGCTCCACGAACTAGCGAAGGAGAATTGGGAATGGCGGATGGCGATCTTCCGGCCGGGTGGCGGTCTCTCTCCGCTTGGGCGGAGCGAGGCATCGCGGCCTCCATCGCCGGGTTCCTTCTGGCCCAGGTCTCGTTGCTTGCGCGGTCCAACGCGCTTCCGCCAGCTTACACAATCGAAATCTGGATCGTCTCCCTCGTGCTGGCGTTACTCGGGGTGCAGGCGTGGCTTGTACGGCGCTACCTGCCCTCGCACATGGATATGCTCTTGCTCATGCTCGCCTGGGGCGGTTTTGGGATGTTGTGGGGCTGGCAACTCGATGGAGGGCTGGCCGCGATGCAATCTCACGGCGCACCGCACGCGATGCATGGCGGTGCGATGGGTGGGATGCATGCGGGCGCGACGCATGTAAGCGGGTTGCGCTGGATGAGCGCGATGAATGCACTGATGCTCTTGTTCGCTTTCCCGCCATCGCTCGCATGGGCACGGTGTCTG
>JADYZL010000206.1 GCA_020853155.1 Bryobacterales bacterium | reverse complement strand
GGGTAAGCGCGCGCACTCTGGACGGATACGTAGCAAAGTAATCGTCCGCCAGCCCATAGGTGACGATGCGCTCCATGTCGGTTCCCACGGCGAAGCGGGTCTCCCGCGAACCGGGCAGCGTGAGCGTAAGGGTGCTCTTGGCTTTATCGAGTTCCTCCGCGGAGATCGGGCGATCCCCCACCACGGCCACCAGTTCCTTCTGAATTTCCGCCATGGATTCGCTGGTCTTGTCGGTTTGGACAGAGGTCAGCGTGATAAATGGCCGCTGGTGTTCCGCATCGAGGAACATCGTGCGTGCGCCGTAGCTCCAGTGCTTGTCTTCGCGCAAATTCATATTGATGCGCGAAGTAAACATTCCACCGAGTACGGCATTCAGTGCATTGATAGCGGGTTCTTGCGGATTGTTCGTGGGCGGAGCGACATGACCGGCAACGATCACGCTCTGCTCGGCGCCGGGCTTGTCGATCAAGTAAACTTCCGTCTTGCCGGAGCGCGTCACCGATGGGATCTCCACCTTCGGAACGGCTCCCCGCTTCCACCCTCCGAACAACGCCTCGAGCTTCGGCCGGATCGCCGCCATCGTGGTATCGCCAACCACCAGCAGTGTGGCGTTATTCGGTTTGAACCAGGTCTCGTGGAACTTCTTCAGGTCCGCGACCCCGATCTTCATCACCGAGGATTCCGTCCCGTTTCCACTGTAAGGATTGCCGTACGGATGTTTCGCGCCGTAGAGGAATGCCGGGAACACACGGAGTGCCGCGGAAGTGGGGCTGGCCTTCTCGCGGCGGATGGCGTCGAGTTGCAACTTCTGCACTCGCGGGTACTCCCCGGAGGAGAACGCGGGCGTCAGGATAACGTCGCTGAACAACTGGAGGGAAGCATCGAGATTCTTCGTGAGGGCGGAAAGGGAAACACTCACGGAATCGAGATCCGAACCCGTATACAGTTCCGCCCCGAGCATCGCCAGCGCGTCGCTGAGCTCAAGCGGACCTTGCTTCGTGGTGCCTTCGTCCAGCATCTGCATGCTGAGTTTCGCCGTGCCGGGCGTCGTAAGGACGTCGGAGGCGTGCCCGGAATTGAGCACCAGAGAGAAATCGACAATCGGCGTCTCATGGCGCTCCGCCAGCATGATCTTCAAGCCATTCGAAAGCTCGGCGCGCTCGAAAACGGGCATCTTGAGCACCGGGGGTTCGCCCGGAACGGGCAATTTCGAGCGATCCACCCCGCTCACGGTCTGGAACTCCGGGAATGGGTGAACTTCGAGGATGTAGACCCCATCCGAAAGCCACTGGTTGGCCGCGCGCTTCAGATCCGCGGCGGTCGATTCCCGCACCCACTGGAGGCGGGCCTTGAAGAAATCGGCGCTACCGGCATAGACCTCGTTTGAGGCCAGGATATCGCTCTTGCCGCCGAATCCCCCGATGCGCTCAATCCCGCGTACAAAGGCGGCTTCGTTCTGGGTGCGCACGCGCTCCACTTCCTTGTCGGCCGGGCCATTGGCCAGCATCGCGGCCAGTTCCTCGCGGAGCGCGGCCTCCACTTTGGCCAAGTCTACGCCGGGCCGGGCGTCGGCCTGTACGATAAATTGGCCGCCAATCTCCTTCAGCCAGACCGAGGCGCTCACGCTGGTGGCGATCTGATCCTGGTAAACGAGCCGCTTGTAGAAGCGGGAGGTCTTTCCGGAGCCGAGTACGTCGGAGAGCAGATCGAGGTGCGCCGCTTCTTTTGACCGGAATTCCGGGATATTCCACACCATCACAATGCGGGCCTGCGGCACGCGATCCTCCGTAACCTGGCGGCGCTCGCCGGTCATCTTGGCCACCCAGGTCTGCTGGTGCGTCACCGGCGGGCCGGCGGGGATGTCGCCGAAGTACTTCTCCACCTTCGCCCGGGCTGTCTCGGCATCGATATCTCCGGCGATGGCGATGACGGCATTCGCTGCGCCGTAGTACGTCTTGAACCACTCCTTCACATCGTCGAGCGACGCGGCGTTGAGGTCGTCCATGGATCCGATGGTGGTCCAGGAGTATGGATGGCCCGCCGGATAGGCGTTGGTGGTGATGAATTCGAAGACTTTGCCATAGGGTTGGTTCTCCCCCTGCCGCTTCTCGTTCTGCACGACGCCGCGCTGCTCATCGAGTTTTGCCTGATCGATGGCCCCGAGCAGATGGCCCATGCGGTCGCTTTCGAGGAAGAGCACGGTGTCGAGCGCCGGCGTGGGTACGTTCTGGAAGTAATTCGTACGATCCACGTTGGTGGTGCCGTTGAGATCGGTGGCCCCCAACGGGCTTAGCGCCTGGAAGTAATCGTCGTTAAAATTTTCGCTGCCGTTGAACATGAGGTGTTCAAACAGGTGGGCGAACCCCGTCTTGCCGGGCTTTTCGTTCTTCGAACCCACGTGATACCACACGTTAACCGCAACAATCGGCGCCTTTCGATCCTCATGTACAAGGAGGGTGAGGCCGTTTTTCAGGACGAATCTCTTGTGGGGAATGTCGATGTCTTTCACTTGTCCCAGTGTAGCGAGAGGGGCGATTGCCACACCGATTGCAAGTATGAGGCTGGCGAGCAGGGGCGTTCCGTTCATATTTCTCCCTTTCAGCGGGTGGAATCCGGCATGGTGCGAAGCCTCCGGGCAGGCGATCGGCCATCCCTTGAAACTACGTTGCCCAGCCCGGAAAGTTTCAACATCATTACAGCAGAATGCGGCTCATGGGGCCTGCGAAAGCGGATGGACAATCACGGATGGAACGCTATTTGCGAGATCTACCCGGCAAATCGGGGCAGAAGCTCCGAAACGGGCTCGATAAGTTATTTAAGATATGAGAGTATGGAATTAACGGTAGAGTATGAGCGTCACGTTCGAGATGCTGTGACGAATGCAGCATCGGGAGGTGCTCGGAATCCGTGAGAGCTGCCATCGGGAAGATCTTCGGTGAATTTCCCGGGCAGTTCGAAGTTGTGTGGGGATGATGGCTTCCGGGCCGATTCACCTGCCGTCGGCCAATGGAAGCGCTGGGCGAGTACGGGCAGGAATCAGAATGGAGGATTGCGATGCCGGATAACATCATGCAACTGGCCATCCCATGGGTGGTTCTGACCCTGATTGTGATTGCGCTTGCGATTTACAAGAAATCGCTCGACAGCCACGTGGACGAGAGCTTGCACTTCGGTTCGGAGGAGGACAAGCTGGTGAAGGCGCAAATGGTTCAATCCCGCCGCAGCGATCTCGCGGAACGGTGGGGAAAGATCCTCACAATCGTTGTTTTCCTTTATGGAGCCGTGATCGTCGGGATGATCGCCTACCACCAGTGGGAGATTGGCACCACGGCCGGTTTCCGGTAGGGGAATCGCCCACGCGAGAGCCGGGAGACAGCTAGACTTGGCCCGAGGGCCGCTCCGCGCTGGGAGCTGATTCGCGCGTGGGGCTGCCCTGCTCGCGGAGGTTGCCTACTCGCGGAGGTTGCCTACTCGCGGAGGTTGATCGTGCCGCGGCAGTTCCGCGCGCCACACGCGCACGGCACCGTCTCCATGTCCTTCTCGAAGCGATAGTCGATCAGCAACTCCTCACCGGGTTCGATTGCACGCTTGGACATGTAAAGGATATGGTTCCGGATGATCCGGGCGGAGATATTGGGCGCGCAGGAGTGGTTGATGAATTCCGCCCCACTGCCGCCCACGGTTCCATCAATGCACCAGTAGCTGTTGAGCGTGAACAGATAGTGCAGGTCGCGCTCCAGGCTGCGGCGCTTAGTTTCGCGGCGCGAGATCTTCTCGCCGGTGTACTCGATGACTTTGCGCCCGGCCGGAATGCGCTCGAGCGCATAGATGCCCCAGCGATGGATTCTCGACGGGCGCGCCTCCAGCCGGTAAGCCGCGAAATTCGCGTCGATCACCGGCAGCGTGCTGCCGTACTCGCGCGATGCGTTTTCGGGTTTGGCCCCGTTCGACAAGGGTTTATGCGTTCTGGCCATGGCGGAGAGACTCTCCAATAGTAATCGGAGCCGCACTAAACGCAAAGCGGGCGGCCATCGAGGCCGCCCGCGTATCCGATCGATTCGCAATCCTCGCGGCTATGCGCCCTTGGACTGCAATACCTTGATGAGTTCGTCGACGGCGTCGGCGCTGACCTTCAGCATGGCCTTCTCGGCGTCGTTCAGGTTGAGTTCGTAAATCTTCTCGATTCCGTTCGACCCGAGCTTCACGGGCACACCGACAAAGAGGCCCTTGTAGCCATACTCGCCTTCGAGCCGGGCGGCGCCGGGCCCGGCCTT
>JADYZL010000205.1 GCA_020853155.1 Bryobacterales bacterium | reverse complement strand
GCACGGCACTCGGCAGCGGGTATATCCCCTGCTCTACGGTGAAGGTACCGGTGGCGATGGCAGGCCTATATGAGGGGATGATCGATTCTTCCACCACGCTCGTCGTTCAGCGCCGCACAAAGATGGACCTTACCGAGGCTCTCGCGAAATCGAACAACGTGTACTTTGAGCGGGTGGGGTCGCAGATCGGGTTCGATAAGCTCATCGAGTTTCACAAGTATTTTGGCTTGGGCGAAAAGGCAGGCTTGAACATTGAAGGCGAATCGGCGGGCTCCCTGCCGGAAGCGCCCCCGGCGAACGGCGGCGCGGCGCGGATGAGTAGCTTTGGCGAGGGCATCGCGGTAACCGCCTTGCAGATGACGGCTCTCATGGGCGCCATCGCGAATGGCGGCACGCTCTACTATTTGCAGTATCCGAAGTCCATCCTCGAGTCCGAAACCTTCGTTCCGCGCGTGAAGCGCACCCTCGATATCGGGCACATTTTGGCCGATCTGAAGCGCGGCATGAGCGGCGCGGTTACGTTCGGCACGGCCCGCCGGGCAGCCTACACGCCGGAGGCCCCGCTGTTCGGAAAGACTGGCACGTGCACGGATTACAACCGGAAATCTCACATGGGCTGGTTTGCATCCTTCCGCGATGGAGACCAGAACGATCTAGTTGTGGTGGTGATGCTCACGGGAGCGGAAGGGGTGAATGGCCCTCGCGCATCAATGGTAGCCGGCAAGGTGTATGAGAGCCTGGAGAATGAGGGTTTCTTCGCGAAGCCGCTGCACTATTCCCCCGTGGCGTTGATCGAGAATTCGATTCACAGCGCCAACTGATCGGCGGCGGCTCGACGCGCTGCACGCAAGACCATTCAGGTTTACAGATCCTTCGACCCGAGTGAGACTCAAGAGCCGAAGAATCCGTTGGGAGATCGAACTCCGCGCCGCTCTGATCCCAGCCACCGTTGGAACGACCCGGTAAAGTTTCGATCTCCCTTACCTTAGATGCGCAGGATGCAAAATCTTCAGATCACCCGAACTTCACGAATTGCCTAACGCATCGCGCGCGGCAGATCCAAGATGGCCCCCACGCGCCTAAGCTTTGCTTGCAGAATCAGTGGATCCAACTCCTGCACGGCGGTCCCCTTATCCAGCACTAGCGCCGAGGCGACTCCGGCGCTCTCGCCGATCACCATCAACGTCACTTCCGAGCGCAGCGCATGCCAAGCGACATGGCTGGCCGAGAGGCAAACCGGCGCTAGCAGATTCTCGCAATGGATGCCGCGCGGCATGAGTGCAAGCCAGGGAATCTGGAAGGCCTTCCCCGCTCGCCAGAACCGGCCCTCATTCACGAAGGCATTCTTCCCCACGGCAAAACGGTCAACGATGGGGCAATCGATCATGCCAAGGCCTAGCCCGATGGAATCGGTCTTCTCGCGCCGGCTGGTCAGATCCCGTTCCGTGATCACCAATTCGCCAACCATGCGCCGCGCTTCCCGGATCTCCATCGCGTATGGCCAGTTCCGGTTACCGCGCCATAGGTCCGCACACAGCCCGTATCCAGCGAGCGCCTTCCGGATGGGCGCCGGCACTCTGCGGTCCGTGCAGAGAAACCATAACAAGCCTTGCGCATGCTCGAGGTGGCTGCGATAGATGGCTTCACGCTCCGCGCGGGATGATTGCGGGTAGGCGAACTGTTCTCCCGGTAAGCTGAGAGAGATCACGGAGTTGCGGGTTTCGGCAAGCGCGAGCCGGTTGCCAGGTAACGTCTGCCATCCCAATAAGTCTTCCAGATTCCCCGTCGCGCCCACAGCTAGGCAGCGGCCCAGCAATTCGTAGTTCCGCGGCTGATATCCTTCAGGCTCCTTAACGGACGCTTGCCGTGCGCGATCCGCTGCCAGCCAGACGCGCATCTGGTACGACGCAAGCTTGGTATCGCCGGCCTCGACGACACCCGGGGCCATCGCAGACACGCTCGGCAGCAGGCCCTCTCCATCGAATGGATTCACCTCGATCGGTTTCTCGCCCAGCCGAATGCCGCCCAGCGTCTCCCCATAGCGCATGGCCGGTTCGCGCCCCACGACAAACGGAACACCCGCTGCCGCCATCAGGTCGCCCTCATAGGAAGCATCGATGAACATCTTCCCGCTGATCGCTGCGCCATCCTCCAGGTTGAGGCTCCGGATGCGCCGATGATCTTTCGAGAGCGAGGCGAGAGGCGCTTTCAAGCGCACCGTAACCCCGGCGTCTTCGAGCAACTCCCAGAATGTCTTTTCGGCGATCGCGCCGTCGGCCAGATTCGCTCCCACGCGCGCATCAAATTCCTTGGCCAGCCCTCCCACCAGATCGCGCTTTCCGGCGGGGATCAAGCCGGCGCAGGGCATGCCGTTCGCGAGCATCCCTCCCACGAACTCGCCCGGTTCCAGCAGCAGCACACGCGCGCCCACCCGCGCCGCCGCCACCGCCGCCATCACGCCGGAAGGGGTTGCACCATAGACGATCACTTCGTAGGACGCCGAGGGTTCCGCCTGGGCAAGAAGCACCTGCGATGCCGGCGCCCAGGCAGCAGCAAGTTGCAGCACCTGGCGCCGGGTGAATTTCGAACCGGGAAGGGTTCCCGCATTCCGCGGCGCAGCCCTCATGGCTTCCCGCCGCCCGTGGAGATCGCCGCACCCTTCGCGGGGGCCAGCCGCCGCAGGTGACGAACCGCTTCTTCCATCGCCCCCGCCAGTGCTTCCACCTGCTCCCTGGTGTTCGAGGCGCCAAGCGAAATACGGATGCAGCTTCGCGCATCTTCCCGGCTGAGCCCAATAGCCGTAAGCACATGCGAAGGCTCCACGGAGCCGCTCGAGCAAGCCGCCCCGCTCGAAACAGCGAAGCCCCGAAGATCGAGTGCAATCACCAGCGGCTCGCCTTCCACCCCTTCGATCCGCACATTGCTCGTATTGGGCAGACGCGCGCTGCCCGCCGCATTGATGCTCACGCCGTCGATGCGCGCGAGCAGCAGCGCCTCCAGATGGTCCCGAAGTGCTCGCTGCCTTTGCGCTTCGGTTTCACGTTCCTGCAGGCTGAGAGAGGCGGCAATTCCCAAAGCGTGGATCCCCGGCACGTTCTCCGTGCCGGGCCTACGGTCTCGCTCATGATGGCCTCCATAAAGCAGCTTCGCAAGCGGAGTCCCTTTGCGGATCCACAGTACGCCGACGCCCTTAGGGCCATGGAGTTT
>JADYZL010000204.1 GCA_020853155.1 Bryobacterales bacterium | reverse complement strand
GATCCGCGTCACCGTGGATCGCCTCACGCCTGGCGCGGATCTGTCCGCGAGCCAGACTAACCCTGGCCTTGAGGATGCCGCCCGGAACGCAATGAGCGGGACCAACACAACTTCGGAACCTGCTGCATCCGGATGGGCAGGTGAGCGGAACACCGGCATCACGCCATCCGTGCCCGCGCTGAACGGGCCTGCACCAAGCCAACCCATCAATGCCACGAACGAGCGGCTGGCCGTGGCAGCTCATCCACCGCAATCGGACACAGGCAGGGAGAGCGTCGCCAATGATCGGGGCGCATCACCATCTCCGGGAGCGGACGCGATTTCCGCAGCCGAAACCGTGCCGGCCGCTGCACGCGGAGAGGGAAATGCCATTCCCGGAGCGCTTGCGGCCGAATCCACCAAAGTTGCCCCGGCAAGCCCCGCACCGAGGCAAACCCTCGCGCCTTCCCCATCTAGTTCCGGAGCTTCGGCGAGCGAATCCACGCGCAACGGGACCGGGCCCCAACGGCGAATGACATTCGAGAACGTGGCCATTCCTGAAGCGTCTACCGCTTCGCCCACCTCGGAAGACGCGGGAGATTCCCAGGGCAAATCCGCTGGTTTGCCGCAGCGACGCTTCTTTGCAGGCGGGGCGGAGCCGGCCCGTGACGCGGAGACCTTATCCGCGACGCCGGCTGCCCGTCCACAGGCGCGGGGCAATGGCGCGATCACGCCGGCCGGTTCCCCCTCCCTGCACGGTGCGCATGCAAGCCATCCCCGGTCCTCCGCGGTGCTGCCCGGCATCGCCGACGCACTGTTGAACGAGGTTCCCACGCGGCCGGGTTCCACGGAGGGCAAGCAAGTTCCCGCCGCCCGATTCCTTCGCGTCGACCTTCCGGGAGCGGCTGCCGGTGAGGAGATTCGGCTTCGCTTCCTGCAGCGCGGCAGTACGGCGGCCGGCGGCGCGGGCGAGATTGACGTGCGGATTCAATCGCCGTCCGAGCGTGTGGTTCGAGAAATGCGGGCGGAGATTCCCTCCCTGCTGCATCGACTTGGGCAGACGGGATTCGAAGCGGGAAGCGCGCCTCCCGGCCATGCGATGGAGGATAGCGCGAGCCAACGGGAAGGTTACTCCCAACGGCACGGCGGTGCTTCGCACGGCCAATCGAACGGGAACGGATACTCGGGTGGAGAATCCCCGGAACAGGGCAGCGGCGATCCTGGCCGTGAACCCGCTCCCATGCGGACGGCCGCGCGCCAGCCCGGCTCTTTGCATTTCGCCGAGAACGTCATCCAGGCTCTTGCGAGCCAAGCGGAAGGAAGCCGTAGCGAGCACTAGAAACGGGTTCCAGCGCCAAAGCCGGAACACCGGCAAGAAAAACAGACAGACGGAGGTATCGATGATTCAACCACTGAGCCGCACCATGGGAGATGCCGCTTCAATTACGCGAAATTCCCCGAGTCCCTCGCGGCGCACAGGCACGGAGAGTTCCGGCAACCCCAGCGAAACGGGGAAAACCGGCGCAACCGGGCAATCCAACGCCACTGGGGAAGGCACGACGGAAAGCGCGATTGCCGGAGCCGGGGCCCTCGCGAGCAAACAAACGTTTCTCACCCTGCTGGTGGCCCAGATCAAAAACCAGAATCCGCTGAACCCAGCCGACGGCACGGAGTTCCTCTCGCAACTCGCGCAGTTTAGCGAACTGGAACAACTGATCTCGATCCGGCAGGAGTTGGAGGCGATCGGGAAGAGCAACCCGGCGCCCGAATCCACGGGGGGTTCGGCGGTCTAGCACCGGGACGGCCCCGGACACCACACCGCGGAAAGCGCGGCAGCAGAAATTCAAAGAAAGAGAACCAAGCATGTTTACTGCATTTTCATCAGCCCTTTCCGCCCTGGCCGGCCACACCACCGCGGTGGATGTGGTGGGAAATAACCTGGCCAACCTCAACACGATCGGCTTCAAACGGAGCGATGTCAGCTTCTCCGATTTGCTCTCCCGGACCATGGGAGCCGGTGGGCAAACCCAGGTAGGCATGGGAATTGGCCGCCCGATCACGACGCGGCAGTTCAATCAGGGCTCCGTCCAGACGAGTTCCGGCCGGCTCGACGCCGCCATTCAGGGGGAAGGCTTCTTCGTGGTGAGGGACGCCAATGGAGGCACCCTCTACACGCGCGCGGGAAACTTCAAGAAGGCGGCGGACGGTTCGCTGCTTACCGCCACCGGCGAGAAGGTACAGGGTTGGGTAGCCGATACGGACGGCAATCTGCTCACGACGGGCGCTGTTCGCGACATCGTCGTGCCGGAAGGGAGTCTGCGCCCCGCATCCGCCACACAGAACCTCTATCTCACGATGAACCTGGATGCCTCGGCGCTCAACGATTCAACCTCTCTGTTGAAAGTGCCGCTGCGGGTCTACGACTCCCTCGGCAATGAGACCATCGTGACACTGCAATATCAAAAGACCGCGGCGAATGCGTGGGATGTCTCGGTGGAGCAGTTGGATCCCTTGGTCGGGGTGATTACACAGCCGGCGCCGCCTGCCACGATCCCGATCACCTTCAACTCCGATGGCACGCTGGCAACGATTGACGGGGTGAGCGTATCGCCCACCCTGCCCGACCCCATTCCCACAATCGACATTGAGATCACGCCGGTAGCCTCGGGGGCGAACGACTTCGTCGGCCCGACCGCGTTGAAGCTGAATCTCTTTTCGCCCACGAAGGCTTCACTGGTCACGCAGTATGCGCAACCCACGGCAGTGGCCGGGCTCGTGCAGGACGGGCGGGCCGCCGCGCAACTCTCCCGGGTCGCGGTCGGGGATGGAGGCACGCTGGTGGCGCAGTACTCCGACGGCACGGAAGGCATTATCGGAAAGCTCGCCATGGCCGGAATCGGTAACCCGGATACCTTGATCGCAATCGGCAATAATGCATACCGCGTGAGTTCCGCGACAGCGGAACCGACCATCGGCGTGGCCGGCAGCGGTGGACGCGGGGCCATCGTCGGGGGCGCGATCGAAGGCTCCACCGCGGATATGGCTCGCGAATTCACGAACCTCATCGTCTATCAGCGTGGTTATCAGGCCAACGCCCGTGTGATCACGACGGCAGACGAATTGAGTGCCGAAACCATCAATCTGAAGCGATAGCCCTCGCTTTCATCGCGGACCGAACTCATTCGCCGAATCTCCCTCCAGGCTCGCCCGGAGGGAGATTCGATCTCCGCGCCAACCAAATCCCGCCAAAGGAAACCCCATGACACAAGCCCAGAATCCAACTCCGCCCGCCACTCTAAAGGAGCTGGCCGCTTTCGCCGATGTACCCATGGAAATGGAGGTGGAGCTGGATCGGCGGACGATCTCGATTCGCGAGATGCTGAACTTCGAACCGGGCAGTGTGATTGCACTCTCCCGCGCGGCCGGGGAAAACG
>JADYZL010000203.1 GCA_020853155.1 Bryobacterales bacterium | reverse complement strand
GCACTGAGCCGGATGGTCCGAGTTGGATATCGCACCACGTCATCACCCGCTCACCGCCCAGATGGGCGGCAAGGCTTGCGGCGAGTTCGTCGTGCGGCAACTTCGATGGGGCTTCGGCGTCGGTCAGTGGCCTCCCAGCGCGGCTCGCGGGGGTCATGACCGCACCTCGCGCGCCCCCGCGTCCATGTGGTCGTCCAAACCAGGCAGCGGCTTGGGCTCCGGCTCCGGGTCATCATCGCCGGGCCAGTGCGCCTCCAGGATTCGCTTGCAGTGGCCACATTTGATCGGCAGGGCTGGCGAGGCGGCTTCCTTGCCGCATGGGCAGGTCACGGTGAAGGTGCTCATTTCGCGCCGCCTTTCGGGAAGTAGCTGAATCCAAACGGGCCAATTCCGAGACACCAGATCCCGATGTACGGGTAGCAATATGGCCGCGCCCACGGCTTGAACCACGCCCGGAAACTGCGCCCGCGAAAGTCGGCAACAAGCATCAGCCGATTGAAAACGTCACGCTCAAGGGAGATCATTTCGCGCGGACCTCCACAGCCCACACCTGCGCCAGCCGCCCGGCAGCGAGGGCCGCCGCTTCGTGGGGGAGGAGGGTTAGGGGGCGGGTCATGCTGCAACCTCGATTAGCGCCGTGGCTTTTCGGGGGTTTCCTTTTACGAACACAAGCACGTTTTGATGCGTCTTTCCCATCTTGCGGCTCGCCCTCCATTGCGAGTTGATGCGAATAGGCAAGCTGCCAACTTGCGTCACCAGAATGGCTTCGTTGTAGAACCGCGCCCCGGCCTTTTCAAAAGCGGCGATGGTGTCGGAAACAAAGTTGCGATAGAAGCCGCTTTGCGCCCGGACTTCACCCACCACGAAGCAGGCGAAACGGTCCTCTTTTAGCTTATTGACGGCCCCAGCGATGATCTTTCCATAAGCGTGCAGGAAATCGAAATCGGCCATCGTGGATAAGTCTCGTGGATTATCCGAATAGCGTTCAAGGTCCATGTAGGGTGGGCACGAAAAAACAAAGTCGGCGGCGGGGGCGGATGCCACCATTTCAACCGAATCGCCAACCACCCATTGCGGCTTAACGCCTTCGCAGATTGCCGCCGCTTGCGCTTCGTTGGCTTCGATCTGTTCGGCCCGCAGATCGCACCCCCAATACTGATACCCCAGTACTGAAGCCACGATCCCGCGCACGCTGCCGCCAGCAAACGGGTCGATTACCATGCCGCCCTTTGGGCAAAACCAGCGATACGCAAGCTCGCACAGTACGGGGTCAAATATCGAAGTCCCCTTTACCGAAGCCTCGCCGCCCTCCACTCCATCAAACGGATGAATCGTCGTGCCCATTACAAGCCCCCCCCGATCCGCATACTGATCCGTCCCGGTTCGGTACTGTTCGCACTGTCGAGAGAGAGAGAGAGAGTTCTCGCCGCGCCCAAGTTCGCTTTGTATGCCCAAGGCAATCCATGCCCGCTTGCGCTCTTGCCACCAACCCTCGCGGGCGTTCAGGACCGTGAACGGCGGCAACAGAAACTCGTCAGAGATTTTTCCGCGCCCAGGTGTCTCTACTGGGTTGCCGAATAAGTCTGTCCCGTAAAGGCTTGGCCCGCGAACATCCGCCGCCCGCGCCTCCGTCGTCTCTTGTGGTCCAATGTCCATGCTCGTCGTCCTATGTCGAGTCCCCCGCGTCGCGCCGGAAGTGAGGCGCGGGGGTGTCTATTTCTCCGCGCCCGTCTCGTCGCCGGCGAGGGCGTCGCGGGCAATCTCGCGTAACTCAGATGGTGTTACTGGAAGGCCCCCTTCCGAGTGGCACTCCATCGTTGCTATCCGCCGCAGCGCCTTCTCCAGCGCCGCGTTCGCGGTGAGGAGGGCGTCAACGTCGCGGCGGTAGTGGTGAATCCACTCCGACAGACCGCAGTACACGCAGGTGTCAATCTTCGTCTCGGAGGCCACAAACTCGTGGCAGGTGTAGCAGCACAAGCCCAGCCGCGCCCGGATGTCGTCAGCCATTGCGGGCCTCCAGAATCTTCCAAGCCGCTTCCTTGATTCGGTTGAGGGCCGTCCTGCCCTTCCACCGCTGCATGATCGCGGCGTTGATGGCCGCATAGTCGGCTCCGTGGCCCATCTGCCGCATGATGATCGCGTAGGTGAGTGCCACGTCGCGCTGCTTGAAGCGCGGATCGGCGATCTCGCGCATGATGTGGCCCACGGGGTTGGTCAGTTCGATTTGCAGCTCAGCCATTGCGCCCGCCCTCCTTCAGCCTCACGCTGGTCCACGGGAACCCGCACGATTTGTCCGTCTCGATCTCCGGGTCTTCACAAAGCCGCGTGTACAACGAGGCCGCGTGCTGGTTTTCCGTGGCCTCGAACACGCTGAACCGCCCAGCCGCCAGCACTTCGCGCTTCAGCTCCTCGTAGGTGGTCTTCCGCGTCACCGTGGGGCGGATTGGAAGCTGTCGATGTAGATGCGGCGTTTCATTTCTTCCCGGCCTCCTTCGCTGCCTCGACGGCCCAAGATGACATCCGTGCATCTCGTACATCGGGCACGTCGCGCACGTCGCTTTCGATAGGTCCATCAGTCGGCCTCCCTCATGTAGCGCACCCGCTCCCACATCGCGTTCTTCTCGGCTTCCTTCTGGTTGACCTGCTTGACGAGTGACCGCACCTGATCTTCGAGGTCAAGAATCCGCTCGTCCTTCAGTAGTTCGGCGTGAGCGTTGACGATCTGCTTCCGCAACTCAATGGCTCCCGTCTCGAACAACTTTCCGTGAATGATCGGATGGTCTCTGTCGCGGCCAGAATATTGATTGGGGGAGCAACTCAAGTGCCGCCGCATCGTCTCGTCGTCGCCGAGGAGCATGGCTTTGACCGCATCCTCGAACATCCGCTGCACCCACAGGCACAGGTTGTACGCGAGGTCGGATTGCAGGCGAAACTCCATCTCGGTCTGAAGTTCCGAGCAGGCGTCCTGAAACCGTTTAGTCGCCCGCTTCATGGCATCTTCGGTAAGCGCGTCGCCGATGGCGGCTTCAAGCGCTTGCCGTGTTTTCGCTTCAAGTTCAGTCATCATCACTTCCTCCCCGCCGCGCTCGCGGCCATGTCCCACACCTCAATCACCGTGCGCTCTTCGCAACCGGGGTCAATCTCACAGCGGAAGCTCGCCCCCGGAAGGCGTTTGGCGTTGTCGTTCAAAATCACCCCTGCCTTTTGCAGCACGT
>JADYZL010000202.1 GCA_020853155.1 Bryobacterales bacterium | reverse complement strand
TGGCAAGGTCTAGCGAAATTTGGTGGACCTGGAGGGATTCGAACCCTCGACCTCTTCCATGCCATGGAAGCGCGCTCCCAACTGCGCCACAGGCCCGCTCCGGATGCGTGTTCGAACGCGGGGACGTTTCCCAATATACCATGGAACTTCGCCGTTCTCCGGAGCGCGAGGTTACTGGGCAGGGAGGTTATCGGATGAAGCGGGAAGACGCCTTTCAGATTCTTTGCGAGTTTGTCCAAAGCGATGCGCTGCGGAAACATGCCTTGGGTGTGGAAGCGTGCATGGCGTTCTATGCGCGGAAACTGGGCGCGGATGAAACGCTTTGGCGGGTGACCGCGCTGCTGCACGATTTCGATTGGGAAATTCACCCGACGCTCGAAGAGCATCCGATGAAGGGCGAACCGATCCTCAAGGAGCGCGGGGTGAGCGAGGAGGTCCGCCGGGCGATCCTCTCCCATGCGGAGTACAGCGGCGTGCCGCGGGAGACGGCCCTCGAAAAGGCACTGTTCGCGTGCGACGAACTCTCCGGATTTCTTACGGCGCTCTCCTATGTGAGACCCACCCGCAGCATCTTTGAAGTGGAAGTGAGCAGCGTCAAAAAGAAGATGAAAGATAAAGCCTTCGCGCGGAACGTCAACCGCGACGATATTCGCAACGGCGCTGCGGAGTTTGACGTGCCTCTCGACGAACACATCCAGAACTGCATCGACGCCATGCGGACGGCGGCGGACGAACTGGGGCTGCGAGGGAGTTTCGCGGGCTGATGGAATCGCCTCGCATCCGCCTTGCATTGCATGGCCGGATTAGCGGCCCTATTTCGCGTTGTAAGCGATGCGCCAGACCACTTTGGCGCCGTCGTCGCTCATCAGCAGGCTGCCATCGGGCAATTGCAGCACATCCACCGGGCGGCCCCACACGTCTTTCGAATTCGGATCGAGCAGGAAGCCAGTGAGGAAGTCGCGCGGCGGCCCTGTGGGCTTGCCGTCCTTGCCGAAGGGGATGAACACCAAGGAATAACCTACCCGCTGCGCCCGGTTCCAGGAGCCGTGATAGGCGAGGAAGATTCCATTCCGGTATTCCGCTGGGAAGGAATCGCCGGTGTAGAACGTGAAACCGAGCACCGCGCCATGCGGTTGCACCGGCACGTCCGGCACGATGGTCTTCGTGACGAGATCGGGCCGCTCTCCCTTGCGCCGCGGGTCTTCGTGAGGGCCGATGTAGGCGTAGGGCCAGCCATAGAAGCCGCCCGGCTGAATGTGCGTGAGGTAATCCGGGACCAGATCATCTCCCAGCGCGTCGCGTTCCTGGACGGCGGCCCAGAGATCCCCGGTGACCGGGTTCCACTCCAAGCCGATGGGATTGCGTGTCCCTTCCGCAATGAACTCCTGCCCGCTGCCGTCCGGGTTATAGCGCGTGATGGAGGCGCGCAGCCGGATCTCGCCGGCATCCACATTGGAGCGGGATCCGGTAGCGAGATACAGCTTCGATTTGTCTTTGTTGAATAGAAGATTTCGTGTCCAGTGACCGCCCCCGACCGAACTCAGGTCAATCACTTCTTCTCCGGGCAGAGCGGCGATCCGCGACTTGGCATCGTATTTGTAGCGCTTCACGGAGGTGGTTTCGGCCACATAGAGGTAACCGTCGCGATACTCCATCCCATATGGCGTCCGCAGGTTTTCCAAGAGCTTCACCGGTTTCGAGAGCTTCCCATCCGCTCCAAGAGTGAAGACGTAGACGCTGCCTTTGGGGGCGGCATCCGTCATCAGCACTTCGTTCGACGGCCCCAGCAGGAAGGCTCGCGGGACTTCAAAGCCTTCGGCCACAACCTCGGCCGCAAAACCTTCCGGCAACTGAACACGGGCGCCATTGGGGCGCTCTATTACCGTGGGTCCGTTGCCGGCGGAAGGCGTCTGAAAGGGTTCGGGCAGGCGAATGGGCTCACCCCAGGCAGTCTTGGCTTCCGTCTGCACGGCACTCCCGGCATCAGGGCGATTCGTGGGGTCTTGCGCGCATGCCACAAGGAGCAGAGCGGCGGCCGAAAGGCAAACGCACGCCGCTCCAAACAAACGATTCCGGAAAACCTTCATACTCACCCCCAGGTAACGAAGCGCCGATCATCGGGCTGGCACCAGTGTATCGCGAGGGCCGGGGAGCCGCTTCGCATCTGGAATTCTTACCGGAGGAGACTCGGGAGGAAAGAGGGTTGGTGGACGGCATGGGATTCGAACCCACGACCCCCGCATTGCGAACGCGGTGCTCTCCCAACTGAGCTAGCCGCCCACTTTCTTTCTAAGAATAGCATGGGTGCGGGCCGGGAAACGCACCTGGCGAATCTCTCCGGCCTGGCACGAAAGCTAGGGAACCAGGAACGGCCAGGTCCACTGGAAGTGATACCCGTACGAGAAAACCGCGACCGAGAGGATGCCCGCCACAATCAGAACCAAGCCGGCGATCGTCCACCAAAGCACCTTCCATGGGAAGCGGCGGCCCTCCTGATGGATAACGAGCAAGTAGCTGAGCAGGACGCCGACGAAGAACAGCACGATCATCGGTACCGAAAAGATCATCAGGTTGAAGACATCGGGGGTCGGCGTGATCACGGCGGCGAGAATCACGATGCCCAGGATGGCGTACCGTGAATTGCGGATGAGGAAGCCGGGGTTCACGATGCGCAGCAGGGTGAGAAAGAAAATCAGCACCGGGAGTTCGAATACCACGGCGATCGCGAGGACGACGTTCATGAAGAGGTCAAAGTATTCCGTGATGGAGACCATCGGCGTGATGTTGATATTGCGCCCGATCCCCAGCAAAAACGTGAGGCCGAAACGGAATGCCACGAAATAAGCGAACAGGCCGCCGGTCACAAACAGGCCAGCGGAACCGAGTACGAACGGAGCGGCCCACTTGCGCTCCCGCTTATAGAGTCCAGGGGCGATGAAACCCCAGACCTGATACAGAATCCAGGGGGAAGCCAGAAAGAGGGCGGCAATGAGGGGTAGCTTGATGTAGACCACATTAAAGGCTTCCATCGGCGTGATCTGCGTAAGATTCGGGGGATTCACACCCAACTCGGTGAGCGCCTTCGTGGCGGGTTCGCTGACAATCTGCCACAACTGTTCCGCATAGACGATGGAGACCGCAAACGCGATTCCGAGACCGGCGACCACGCGGATCAGGCGGGTACGGAGTTCGTCGAGGTGTTCCATGAAGGACATGCGCAGCATGCCTTCTTCGTCCGGATCTTCCTCCTCCTCCGGTTCGTCCTCGTTCGGAGGTTTCTTTCCCCCGCCACCCGCAGCGGCGACCGTTCCCGCGGCCGCGCTTGTGACGGCCAAATCAGTGGATGCGGACGACGAAGCGCCGGCAGCCTCGGCAACCTCGGCAGACTCCTCCGGCCTCGCGTAGCCATCCTCGTAGTAATCGTAGCGGTAGGGCTCTTCGTTGTCGTGGTAGGGTTCCACGCGATAGGGATCTTCGGGGTTCACGCCGGCATCATCCGGAGGACGATCTCCCGGCTCCACCATCCTGCTACCGGAGGGGTTTTCGCTGTGGCCGCCGTGCTCTTCCGAACCGGGAAAATGGCTGGTCTCGACGTCGGCCATGCGCCCGATACGCTCTGGATCGTCCTCAGGCAAGCCGCGCTCTTCGAGAGTGGGGTCTTCGACCCCATCGTTGGTGGGATGTTCCGTGGTGGCGTCCGATCCCAGCGATATTTCGCCCGGTTCCTGGCGCAGCTCATTTTCCGGATTCGCGTCGTTATGCGGCATGCTCGCCTCAGCCTGTGAATTCGGTTAGCCTTGGAGGCGCGCTGGACGCAGCCGGGCCGGGCGGCGTGCGGAGTGCATCATGCACCCCGCACGCGCCTCGTCCGGAAGCGTCTAGACAGGTTCGCTGCCCTGCGCTACTGTGCCTTCTGGGGCTGGCCGACTCGCGGGAGAGGGGCTGGTCTTCGTTTGACCGCTGTCACCGGAAATCTCGGCCGTTGAGGACTGTGGGCCGTCGCCCGCAGTCAAGGAATCATTGCCATCGGAAGAAGTTGTGTGTTCCGCTACTTCGCTCCCCTGCCCGTCGCCACTCGTTGTGGCGGGATAATCATTGGCATAAGGATCGTCGTAAGGCGTGGAGTAATACGGATCGGCATCGGTGTTGTCGTCGTAATACGCCTTCTTGGCTTCGCGCTGAAGCTCTTCTCCTTCTTCCCGGATGGCGTTCATTTCGCGATCCCACGTGGCTCTCAGATCTTCTGAGGCCTTGCGGAAGGTGGCAAACGCTTTGCCCGCCTGCGAGAACAACTCCGGAAGCTTACGCGGTCCGAAGATGAGCAAGGCGAGTATGGCGATGGCCATGGTCTCTTGCC
>JADYZL010000201.1 GCA_020853155.1 Bryobacterales bacterium | reverse complement strand
GAATTTGGCCTCAAGTACTCAAATTTTGTATAATTTAGAGTTGAGGCAGTGGTCCCCCAATACCCCCAAATTCGCTGAAGCGCGAAGCATTCGCTACTGGGTCCCGGCTAGGAACGCGTCCAATCGATCAAACGGAAAGGATTCCCCATGGAATTCACGGTGAGTAAAGCTGATTTCCTGCGCGAGCTCTCGTTCACGCAAGGTGTCATCGAGAAGAAGACCACCATTCCCATTCTCGCGAATCTCCTCATTGAGGCTGCGGAAGGCCAGATCCGTCTCACCGCCACCGATCTCGAATTGGGTGTCCAATGCTCTTGCAAAGCCGGCATTGAAACACCCGGCGCGGGTACCCTGCCGGCCAAGCGATTGCTCGACTTTGTGCGGCTCTTACCCGACCAGGAAATCAAGTTTAAGTTTCTCGAGAATCACTGGGTAAGCATCACCTGCGGGCGCTCGCGAACCCGCATGGCGGGCCTCGCGAAAGAGAGCTATCCCGAACTTCCGGTGGCTCCTGTCGAAACGCTCCCGGTGCCGTCGATGGCGCTCCGGCAAATGATCAGCCGGACGATGTTCGCCATCTCCGCGGAAGAATCGCGTTTCACGCTCAACGGGGCTCTCCTGGTTCTGGATCCGGCATCGCTCAAGATGGTGGCGACGGATGGTCACCGGCTGGCCCACGTGATGACGTCGGCCCCCATTGAAGGGCTGGAAACAACGCAATCCGCGCTATTGCCGCGAAAAGCCATGGGCGAAATTCTGAAGCTGGCCGAAGCCGCTGGCGAAGATGCCCAAATCCGTTTCGCCGCGGACGACAACCACCTCTTCTTCTCCGCGGCGGACCGGCTGCTGATTACCCGCAAGCTTACGGGTTCCTTCCCGGATTACGAGCGAGTGCTTCCAAAGGAACAGAAGCATGAAATTGTCCTGCTGAAGGATGACATCCGTTCCGGTCTTGAGCGCGTCGCACAGTTTTCCGACGAGCGCTCCCGCGCCGTGAAACTGAAGTTCGAGGATGGCGAACTCAAAATCTATTCGTCGCTTTCCGATACCGGCGAGAGCGAGGAATCGATACCCGTCGACTATGCCGGCGACACGGCCGATATCGGGTTCAATGCCCAATACATTCTGGAGTTCCTCCGCGCCGTGCCGGATGAGCATGTTCGCTTCTGTTTCCGCGATGCCCAGAGCGCCGCGGAATTTCAACCGGGAGCCGCCGTCGATGAGACGCATTCCTACCGCTATGTCGTGATGCCGATGCGCATCTGATGCCGCGGAATCGCCGGGCGCCATCTTGGAAGCCTGGCTCCACCATCGGGACCATTGAGAGACTATGAGCAAGAATAATCATTCGGAAGAGGCAAACAACAACCAGTTGTACGACTCTTCGAGTATCCGTGTGCTTGAAGGGCTGGAAGCGGTTCGGAAGCGCCCCGCGATGTATATCGGGTCCACCGGCGAGATAGGGCTGCACCATCTGGTGTATGAGGTGGTGGATAACTCGGTCGACGAAGCCCTTGGCGGCTTTGCCTCTGAGATCAGTGTCGAGATCCACATCGACAACTCTTTGACCGTTACCGATAACGGCCGCGGCATTCCGGTTGATATCAAGGAAGAGTTCGGCGTTTCCGCGGCGGAAATCGTGATGACGAAACTGCACGCAGGCGGAAAATTCGACACGAACAGCTATAAGGTCTCGGGTGGCTTGCATGGCGTCGGCGTAAGCTGCGTCAATGCGCTTTCAGAATCCCTTACCCTCGAAATCTGGCGCAACGGCTACACACACGAGCAGGAGTATTCCAAAGGCATCCCCCTGTACCCGCTCAAGGTCTCGGGCAAGGCCGGCAAGAAGACCGGCACCAAAGTTACCTTCCGTCCCGATGCCACCATCATGACGGCCACCGAATTCAACTACGACACCCTTGCGCGGCGCCTTCGCGAGATGGCGTTCCTCAACAAGGGCCTGAAGATCACTTTGGTTGATGAGCGCCCAGATCCTCCGAAGCGGAACGAGTTTCTTTACGAAGGCGGCATCGCGGAATTCATCCAGCACCTCAACGCCGGCAAGCAGACCCTCCACCAGGCGCCCATTTACATCGAAGGCACGAAGGACACGCCGAATGGCCCGCTCAGTATGGAGATCGCCTTCCAATACAACGACTCCTATTCGGAGACGGTTCTCAGCTTCGCCAACAACATCAACACCATCGACGGCGGTACGCACCTGAGCGGCTTCCGCTCCGCGCTCACGCGCACCATCAACGCGTACGGGCAATCCGCCGGGCTGTTCAAAGACGTCAAGGATAATCTCACGGGCGACGACGTTCGCGAAGGCCTCACCGCGGTCGTCAGCGTCAAGATTCCACAGCCGCAGTTTGAGGGGCAAACCAAGGGCAAGCTGAACAGCGACATCCAGGGCGTCGTGACCCAATTCGTGAACGATAACCTGGGTGCGTTTTTCGAGAAGAATCCCACCATTGCCAAACGCGTCGTGAGCAAAGCCATCGACGCCGCTCGTGCCCGTGAAGCCGCCCGCAAGGCCCGCGACCTCACGCGGCGCAAAGGCGCCCTCGATTCCGGCGGCTTGCCTGGCAAATTGGCGGATTGCCAGGAGAAAAACCCCGAACTTTGCGAACTCTTCCTCGTGGAGGGCGAGTCCGCGGGCGGAACGGCCAAGAGCGGGCGAGACCGCAAGAACCAGGCCATCCTTCCCTTGAAGGGCAAGATCCTCAACGTCGAGAAGGCCCGCTACGACAAGATGCTCGGCCACGAAGAAATTCGTGCCATGATCACCGCGATCGGCGCAGGTATCGGTAAGGACGATTTTGACCCCACCAAGCTGCGCTATCACAAAATCATCATCATGACGGATGCCGACGTGGATGGCTCCCACATCCGCACGTTGCTCCTCACTTTCTTCTTCCGGCACATGCAGGAGTTGATCACCCGCGGCCACGTCTTCGTGGCGCAGCCCCCGTTGTACAAAATCAAACAGGGCCGCAGCGAAATCTACATCAAGGACGACAAGGAGTTCTCAACGGAAATCCTGCGTCGCGCCATGCGAAATATCCATGTGGAAGTGAGCGGCAATGGCAGCGGCCCCAAGACTCTCGAGGCCGGGGAACTGCAAAAGTTCCTCCTGGCCCTCGAAGATCTAACCGCCCTCGCCCCCAAACTGGAACGCCGCTTGCGCGATCCTCGCGTCGTCGAAATGCTTCTCGATACCCATCTGAAGCTCGATAAGCGAGATGACGTAACCGGTAGCCGGGACGAAGTGCCCCAAGGCCTCGCAACCTTGAAGGAGCGGATGGAAGCGGTTGGCTTGAATGCCACCCTGAGCTGGGAGGAGGAGTACTCTTCCCACCGGCTCACTTATCTGGATTCCACCCGCGCCGAGCGGCACATCGGAGTGGAGCTGTTTCAAAGCCCCGAATATCGCCGCTTCCGTGTAATCGCTCGCGATATTGCAGGCAGTAACCTTGCCCCGTTTACCGTGGCGAGAGGCGACGCTCGCGACGAAGTGCCAGACTGGCGGACGCTGCTTGAGACCGTAAAGAAGGAAGGCATGAAAGATGCCTCCGTCCAGCGTTACAAGGGTCTCGGCGAAATGAACGCGGAACAACTCTGGGAGACGACGATGAATGCGGACCAGCGCACGCTTCTGCAAGTGCGGCTCGAAGACCTCATCGAGTGTGAAGAGATATTCTCCACCCTCATGGGAGAGAACGTGGAGAGCCGCAGAAAGTTCATCGAAGATAACGCGCTCGACGTCAAGCATCTGGATATCTAAGCCATCCGCCACGCCGGCGCATAGGGCTCCGGCGTGGCGCGTCTCCGCTCGGCGTGCGTTCCCGTCGCGGAATGATTCCCCTCATAAGCCTTCGCCTTCCCTGGGCTTCTCTCTACCCGTTCCCGTAAGCCATCACCCTCCGGCACTTGCGCTCCCGTTCCAGTTTTGATCAGCTAGTGTCATACAAAGACCTGCACAGATTGGGGGAAGGTAGACCAATGTCGGAAAAACATGGAGAGGTCACGCGGCGAGGCTTTGGCAAAACCCTGGCCGCCGCGACAGCGGCGGTGACACCCGCGGCGGTAACACCCGTGGCGGCCCAGATCGCGTCTCCGGGGCCAGGCCAGTTCGGGCCGGTCGTCGTGGGAAATTACCGGCCCGTTGACCAGATCATTATGGGCGGTATCGGCATTCGCTCGCGCGGAATGGCGGACCTTCGCATGCTGCTCGGCGACGATCGAATCAAGTTCGTAGGGATCGCGGACGTCCGCGAGGATGCGCGCGAGATGGTGAAAAGCACCGTTGACGGTTACTACAAAACCAACGATTGCAAGATGTACCGCGACGCCGCCGAAATTCTTGCGCGCCCCGATATTGACGCCCTCCTGATTGCGACCAGTGACCGCTGGCATGGCTTGATGGCCATGTGGGCCGCCCAATCCGGCAAGGACATGTACATTGAGAAGCCCGGCGCAATGTCGATCAACGAGTCCTACGCCATGGCGGATAACATCAAGCGCTACGGCACCGTTTACCAGTCCGGCGCACAGCGGAAGAACCAGTATGCCTTCGAGTTCGCAGTCGGTTTGGCTCGCAGCGGCAAGCTGGGCCGGCTAACTGCCGTCCATGCCGACACCGCCATCGGCCTCGGAACGGTGGACGAAGGGGGGCATAGCTGGTGGCCCGAAGAAAAGCCGGAGCCGGACCCCCTCGTCTTCGATTGGGATAAGTGGCTCGGCCCCTGCCTCTGGCGGCCCTATAACTCGAGTTACAAGGATCGCGGACGCGGCCAATTCTGGGATTTCCATGCGGGTCTTCTCGAATGGGCTTCGCACACTGTGGCCATGGCCCAATGGGCTGCCGACATGGAGCATACCCAACCGGTCGAATACATCCCGGAGGGGCCGAACTTCCGCGGCGACGGATTGATCGAGCGCTATACCATCCGTTGCCGGTACGCCAACGGAATTCAACTCATCCTTCGCAATCACAGTTGGCGCCTGCTCGGCTCCTGCAGCAACCTGTTTGAAGGCACCGAAGGCTGGGTCGAAGTGGGCGATAGCGGCCGGATCGAGGTATCGGATAACCTGAAGTCGCTCGTGCCGAAAAAAACGGGCCGGGCGTACGACCCCACGGCGGAGCACCTTCGCGAGTTCGTGAGCTGCATCCGTTCGCGCACCCCTCCCCGAGCCAACGCCGTGGCTACCTGCAACACCCACGTGGCCTCTCATGCCGCCTGGATCGCGGCGCAATTGAACCGCAAGCTCGAATGGGACCCAGCGAAGCGGATGTTCATTAACGACGAGGAAGCCAATCGCATGCGCAGTCGCGCCTACCGGGAACCTTGGCGGGCCGAAGCGCTGGCAACCAGTATGTAGGATCGGGGAACGGAGAATATCGCAATGGCACAACAGACACCAGGAAATACGCAAGCCGCGCCGCCACCGGCGGCGAAGCCGAAGCCGAAGCCTCTACCCACGATTCCACCGGAACTCGACGCGCTGCCGATTTGGAAGCTAGGCGCTCCTGCCCTTGTGGCGATGGTGAAAGACCCGAAGTCCACCCTCTTTCAGAAGGCGATCGCCTGCAAGAAGCTTTCGATCGTGGGGGGCAAAGAAGCAATCCCGCCCATGGCGGCGCTGCTAAGCCACCCACAGCTATCTTGCTATGCCCGTTTTGGCATGGAGCCGAACCCGGATCCCTCGGTCGACGAAGCCTTCCGCGCGGCGTTGCCGAAGCTGACCGGAAAGCTCCAGATCGGCGTCATCAATAGCATCGGGGTGCGCCGGGATGCGAAGGCCGTGGATGCCCTCGCGAAGCTGATCGATCACAGTGACCCTGAGATCGCCCAATCCGCGGCGGCATCGGTCGGCATGATCGGCGGCCCTCATGCGGCGCGTGTGCTGCAGGCAGCGCTGAGCCGGACGCAGGCGCCGGTATTTCCCGTGGCCGCGCGCGCGATGCTCCTATGCGCGGAGGATGTGATCGCCACCAATCGCGCGCACGGGCTCGACCTGTACCGGACGCTCAGCGCGGAAACCATGCCAAAGCCCGTTCGCCTGGCAGCGCTCCGGGTTCTCAATGAGGCTGGCCCCGCGCCTGAGTATACAAATCGCTGGCCCGCGCCAACGGGGGAAGCGGCTGCACGCGACAAGAGCGGCTTCCTCGGCAGGTAGCCCCGGGCCGATCGGGTCTCGCGGTCTAACCCTCCCAGCCTATGCTCGATCGTTCGAGTATAGGCTGGGCCCATTTTCGGAAACGAACGGCGGGGAAGCGAACCCATCGCCACCCGCACCCGCCGGAAACTCGAGGCCTAGTTTCGTTTTGCCTCCACGATCGTCCGATCGAACATATCGCGCAATTTCATTCCGGTAATCAGAAACGCAATGAAGCCAGTTACGATCAGCGGTACGGTGATCACCGCGAACAGGACCGTTGCCAGCCCCGTGGCCGTATTCCGGTCCACGCCGAACAAGCTCAACCCCAGCACCAGCACCGCCTGCGTAACGCCCACATTGCCGGGGCCTTGCGGCACCACCGTACCCAGCCGCAGGATGATCAGTACCGTGGTGGCGGCAAAGATGCTGAGGTGGACGCCGTAGCCATGCGCCAGCGCGTAAATCGGCGCCACTTGGAAGAGCAGGTAGAAAAGGCTTACGAGGAAAGACCAGAGTAGCGTCCGAGACCGCCCCAACGCATTGAATCCGAGGATGAAGGCGGCGAACTTTTGCGTCCACTTGCCCATCTGAGCGAATCGATGCGCCAGATGTTTGCTCATCATCAGCGCCACCAGCGCGAACGCCAGAACCACCACCAGCACCGCCAGGGCCTGCGCTCCCCAGACGATGCTCTGGGGAAGTTCCACAAAGCTCACCGCAACCCCGAACAACGCCAGCAGCCACACGCCATCCATCACGCGCTCCAGCACCGCCGATGAGAAAACAATACTCAGCCGGATGCGGGCCCACTTGGCAAGCAGAAAGCATCGCAGCACTTCGCCCGTTCGCATAGGCAGCACTTCGTTGGCGAAGATCCCCACATAAACCGCTCTTGTCGCCAGAGTCGGTCGCACCCTTCCCACCGGGCGCAGCGCCAAACTCCATCGCCAGCCCTGCATGAAGTAGGTGCCCACCTCGAACGCGCAGCCAATCGCCACCCAATGCCAATCGACGCGAAGGAGTTTCGGCAGTTCCTTGTGCCAGGGGTAACCCCAATAGACCCAGATCAGGCATCCGATCGAGAGCACGTAGCCGATGGCGGGAAAGATCCAGGATTGCTTTGTTGAGTTGGGCGTCCCAACCGGGGCGCCAGGGGAATGCTGCGGTGTGGCCATTCGGCTACTTCCATCATAGTGGTTCGCCGGCCTTCCGCGTCTCCCTGGGTTCGATGACGCCCGCCCGGCGTCTCCCCGCGCGGGGTGACGCCGTTGCGTATGAAATACTGAGAGCCAGGCCGTCACAAATGGAAACCCAGGCTCCCGTGCAACCGCGAATCGTCCTGACCGTCGGGCTCCCGGGCTCCGGCAAGAGCACGTGGCTTTCGGAACACAGAATCACCGCGCTCTCGTCGGATTTCCTCCGCAAACTGCTACTCGACGACGAGGATGACCAATCCGCCAACCGGAGCATCTTCATGGTCTTGCGGTTGCTGCTGAAGAAGCGGCTGCAATTGAAGCGGCCCATCACCTACGTAGACGCCACCCACCTGAGCTTGTGGGAACGGAAGCCGTATCTCCATCTGGCCAAGCTCTACGGCGGCGATGTGGAAGCGCTGTGGTTCGACGAACCCTTCGAAGTCTGTCTGGAGCGGAATGCGGCGCGGCCGCGCATCGTGCCCGCCGAGGTCATGCAGCGAATGCGACAGCGCTTCCAGCCGCCCACCCTGGAAGAAGGCTTCTCACGGATTGTCGTCCTGCGCCAGGGCACAATCCGGACTATTCCGCCAGAGTGGGAGCACGGAGAGCCAGATAGCCAGCGGCAGCAGCATCGAGAGCCCCACGTATAGCGAGGCCATCCGTACCGGGATCCCGTGGTCAATCGCGGTGCTCGCCGCGACACTGGCCATCGATACGACCAGGAAGTGAAAGGCGAACTCCGCGGCAAACACCCGGCCGCGGAAGCGGTTCTCCGTAAGCAGCATCAGGAGTGTCGTCGAGAAGACCCACACGATCGAGCTGCCCGCGTGAGCGAGAACCACGCAGAGCCCGGCCGCCCACGCATTCGGCGCGAATGCTAGCAGGGCATAGCCGGCGGCAGCCATCGCAAACCCGGCGGCAATCCCGCGCCTCATCCGCCGCTCACTGTTCCCCGCCCAGATTGCCCCGATCAAGGGTCCCAGCAATGCGCCCACCCCGCGCCACGCCATCAGCAGGCTCATGCCGAGCATCCCTGCGCGGCTTGCATCGCTCAAAGCGCCCGTCATCGGAAATACCCGTTCCCCGTAGATCGGCAGGATCACGTTGTGCGCGCCCATCAGCCCCAGGCCGCCCTTAAGGCAGAGAACGGCTACCCTCTTCCGGTCCTCCCGCACGTATTGAATTCCCTCGAATGTTGGAGTGAAATCGAAGAGTTCCCGCATCTGGAAGGGCGGGCTACTCTCCGTGTGGGTCTCCCTCACCCGCATGCGGCTGATGAACCAGGCGGAAAGAAGAAAGGTGAGCGCGTTGATCACGAACGCCGTCGGCCTCCCGAACAGCGCTGCCACCGTGCCCCCCAGCGTCGCGCCCACGGCTAGGTTAAAGCTCCACGTAGCGGCGGAGAGCGCATTTCCCCTCACCAGGTGCCGCCGGGGAAGAATGGTGGGCACCATCGCGCTCCGGCCGGGCTCGAACAAGCCCCACGCCATGGTTTCGAGAGGCAGCAGCACGTAGATCAGCCACACCATCTCCGCGCGATCGATCAGCAGCATCGCCAGCACCACGAAGAAGCGCACCACGTCGGCGAGAATCATCAGCTTCTTGCGGCTGAGCCGGTCATTCAGCGCGCCGGCCGCCGGAGCGATCAAAACCTGGGGAAGCACCTGGAGGACGATGGCGATCCCGATCGATTCCGCGCTACCCGTGAGATCGAGCAGCAGGCTATAGAGGGCGACCGTGTAAAACCAATCGCCCAGCTCGCTGACAATTTGAGCCAGCCAGAGCCAACGAAAATCCGGATGCTCCCGGAGCAGGGAAGAGTACTCGGCAATGCGGGTGCTTACGGCGCTAGGAACCATGCAGATAGAGTCCCATTCGCTCCTTGGCAAGGCGCACCGTTGCCTCGGCGATGGGTCTCACGCGATCCGCGCCTTCGTCCAGAAGCCGTTCCATGGTCGCCGGGTCGCTGGTAATTTCCTGGTACCGTTGCTGGATGGGTTCCAACCCGGCCACCACCGCTTCCGCAACGCGCTTCTTCAGGTCACCGTATCGCATCCCGGCGAACTCGGTCTTCACTTGTGCATCGGTCGTTTCGGTGAAGGCCTGATAGATTGCAAGGAGGTTTGCCACACCGTCGCCCATCGTTTCAAAATCGACGGCAGGGTTCGAATCGGTCGTGGCCCGCATTATCTTCTTATGGGCCACCTTGAGGTCGTCGAGCAGCCACACCGCGTGGCCCGCAACCGGCACGGATTTCGACATCTTCTTCGCCGGGTCGTCGAGGCCCATGATGCGCGCGCCCACGCTGGGCAGCTTCGTGGCGGGCATCGTGAAGGTCT
>JADYZL010000200.1 GCA_020853155.1 Bryobacterales bacterium | reverse complement strand
GGCGGCGCTTTCCGCGCGGTCTTCGAGTTGCAGAATCTCGGTGATCTGCTTCACGATTTCCAGCCGGACGTCGTTGGGGTCGCGGCGGACGCGAATATCGCGGCTCCGCCTCAGTTCCGAGATCGCTTTGTGCGACAGATCGAGAATCTTATCGCGGGAGAGCCGCATTTTGTCGCCGGAATCCCGGCCGGAAGCCGTGACGATTTTGCGTTCAAGAATCAGCTTTCGCTTGATCTTCTTGAACATTTCCATGTAGCTGACGCCGTCGCGCCGCATGGTTTCTTCGTACTGTTCCAGAATGTCGCGCACGTCCTCATTGAGGTCGTCTTCCGTGCGCAGGTCCTCTTCGATGACACGGGCAACCTGCGCGGCGGCCGCGTCCAGGTTTCCGCACTCCAACCACACGGGGTGCAGTTTCCGGATCAGTTGATGGCTGAGATAGTTGATGAATTCGGGCGCTAATAGCATCCAGATTTGCTCGTAACCGCGCGAAATCGAAACGGAGATCGCTCTTTCAGTGTAGTGTTGGCGAAAATAGAGTGTCAATGGAAGGACGCATTCCACAAGCCGCCGCCCCCGCGCTGCCCGCCCGCGCAAGCTCCTCGATTCGCGGCGATTTCGCGTGGACCTTCGTGGGCAACGCGGTCTACGCGGCCGGCCAATGGGCGGTGTTGAGCTTGTTTGCGAAACTGGGCGGCGCGGAAATGCTGGGCCAGTACGCGCTCGCCCTGGCGGTGGCCGCGCCGGTCGCGATGCTCGCCCATCTGAACCTGCGCTCCGTGTTGGCCACGGATACGGGCGGCAAGCACCCGTTGGGAGACTATCTGGCTCTCCGGCTGCTCGTTACTGCCTGCGGGCTGGCTGCCATCGCAGTGCTCGCGGCCTTCACGGCGGAGACCACGGCCATGCGGGCGGCGATCCTGATCGTCGGACTAGGCCTCGCCTCCGAAGCGGTCAGCGATCTCTGCTACGGCGCATTGCAGCGCCAGGACCGCATGCGGCAGGTGGCACTCTCGATGATGGGGCGTTCGCTCCTTTCCGTCGCTGCGCTTGCGCTGGCGCTCTGGTCGAGCGGCAATCTCGGGTGGGCCGTGGGCGCGCTGGCGGCCGGCCGGATCGGGGTGCTGCTTGCTTACGACCTGCCCATGGGCGCCCAGGGCGAATCGCTGCGGCGCACCGGAATGGGCGCCGCGAGAGACATCTTCGTCACCGCCTTGCCGCTGGGGCTTGTGCTGATGCTGATTTCCCTGAACACGAACCTCCCGCGCTATGCGATCGAACAAAGCCTGGGGAGCGCGGAACTGGGTGCGTTTGCGGCGGTGATCTCGTTCATCACCGTGGGGAGCACGATGGCGAATGCCCTGGGGCAGAGCGCCACGGCCCGATTGGCGCGGCACTTCCACGAGCGCCGCTTCACCGAGTTTCGCCGGATCACCTGGGGGATGGCGGGTTTCATGCTCGCGCTCGGCTTGGCCGGCGTTGTAGTGGCGGAACTGATCGGCGGCTTCGTGCTGCGCTGTCTCTACCGCCCGGAGTTCGCCGCGTATCAGCCGCTGCTGGTGGCCGCGATGGGTGCGGGCACGTTGGCCTATCTGGCCATCGCGCTCGGCTATGCCGTCACGAGCGCGCGCATTTTTCGCGCGCAGTTGCCCCTGTTTGCGGCCTCCGCGGCGGTCTGCGGCGTGGCGAGCTGGCTTTTGGTTCCACGATGGGGGCTGTACGGAGGGGTAGTTGCGTTGGCGTTGGCGGCTCTCTTGCAGATCTTGGGGCAGTGCTGGATTCTGAGGGGTGCGCTACGGCGCGCGGAGGTTTCGCATTGAAGACCGCGATGCACCCCGCACCGTCTACGGGAATCTCCGCATCCCTCGTCGAGCGGGCGGCCTGGCTGCTACTCTGCGCCCTGGTTTTCACGATGCCCTGGGAGAAGGCCGTCATCCTGCCCGGATTGGGCAGCATTTCCCGCGCGGCCGGTCTGGCGGCGTTCGGCGTGGCGGCCATTGCCGTTTGGAGGCGCGGGGCGCTGCGCCCACCCAATCTGGTGCTGGCGTTGGGGGCCGTGTTCGTCTGCTGGAACCTCGCGAGCTGGGCCTGGAGCCTCGATCGCGCGGCAACGTTAACGAGAGCGGTCACCCTCGCTCAGGTCTGGGCCATGCTATGGCTGATTTGGGAATTCGCCCGGAGCGCCGCGAGGCAGTGCCAATTGATGGCGGTTTATCTGGCGGGCGCGGTGGCGGGATCGTCCATCGGCATTGCCCGCTATGCGATGCATCTCGAAACCTACTATCGCCGCTACGCCGCCACGGGTTTTGACCCGAACGATTTCGGCTTGCTGCTGGCGCTTTCTCTGCCGATGGCGTTCTATCTCGGCCTTGGCGCGAACGGATGGCGGCGCTGGCTCTGCTACGGGGCGGCCGCGGTGGTGATCGCGGCGATTCTGCTGACCGCGTCGCGAACGGCGCTCATCGCCAGCTTCGCCGCTTTCGCTTTTGTGGCGGGGACATGGCGCGGCGCAGCGGCCTTCCAGCGCATCGCCTCTCTGGCACTGCTGGCGTACCTGCTGCTAAATCTGCTTGCAATCGCACCGGCCCCCACCCGGGACCGGCTGGCAACCATTCCCACGGAGGTTGCCCAAGGCAGCATTAACTCCCGCAAACAGATCTGGAAGAGCGGGGCGCGGGTGTGGCTCCATCACCCGGTGCTGGGCGTGGGGGCCGGTGCGTATCCGGAGGCGGTGCGCCCGCAACTGGGGACGCCCACCGTGCCTGGTGCGCGCTACGTGGCGCACAACACGTTTCTTTCCGTTCTCGTCGAAGGCGGCGTGATCGGCTTCGCGGTCTGGATGGCGCTGCTGGGCTGCCTGGTTCTTTTCCTCTCGATGATGCCCGCGCCGGAACGGGCGCTCTGCGCGACGCTGCTGATTGTCTGGGCGATCGGGGTTTCCACGCTCACCTGGGAGCACTACAAGGGCACGTGGCTCGTGTTCGGCCTCATCATGGCGGCATGGCCGCAAGCCTGGTTCGGGCGGAGGACGGTCACATGCGAGTGAAGGTGCTCGAGGTGCTGGCCACGTTGAAGCGGGCCGGAGCGGAGCGGATGGCGGTCTCGCTCGCTACCCATCTGGACCCTGCCCGGTTCGAAACGCGCGTCGTCTCGCTCTACGATGCCTTCCCCGGCGGATTCGAGCCCGTGCTCGAAGAGTGTGACATCCCGGCACGGCACCTAGGGAAGCGCCGCGGCTTCGACCCGCGCATGGTTCCACGGCTTTACCGGGAGCTTCGCGACTTCCGCCCCGATATCCTGCACAGCCACTCCTATGTGATGCGCTACACCTTCCCCGCGGGGCTGGCCGCCGGCTGCCCGGCAATGGTGCATACCGTACACAATGTGGCGCGAAAGGAGACGGATTGGATCGGCCGTGGCCTCCACCGGGTGGCCTACCGGAAAGGTGTGGCAGCGGTGGCCGTGGGCGAGGAGGTGGCGCGTTCGTTTGAGGCCTACTACGGCTTTCCGCCCAAGGCCACGATTCCGAACGGCATCGATCTGCGCCCGTATCGCGCGGCGGCTTCGCGGGGCGATTGGCGGCAAGCGCACGGCTTCCGGGAAGCGGACAGGCTGGCGGTTTCCGTGGCGCG
>JADYZL010000199.1 GCA_020853155.1 Bryobacterales bacterium | reverse complement strand
TGTCGCTCGTATTGTTTGTGCCCTCGGTGGTTTTGGGTGGCTTAGAGAATAACGTACTCATCAACCCGCTTCATCCCGAGTTCCCATCTCTCGTCCCGTCAGAGCCGGAGCCCGTCTACTGGGACGAGCGGCTCTTCTTCCCCCGCCAGGACTAAGCGATTATCCCAACCCGCGACGGATTGGCCCGGACGGCGACCGATTTGGCAGGCGCGCCCAGACGCCGCTGATAGACTGAAAGTTCCCATCATGCCTATGTCATCCGCGGCGAACCCGCTCAGCGTCATTCAGTATCGAATCCCTTTCCTCTCCATCCTTGCCGAGCATGTCGAACCGGCGGTGACGGCGCTCCTCAGCGAGGCGCAATCCGCCATCGATGCCATTGCAGCGAATACCGCGCCGCCCACTTACGCGAACACCCTCGCGGCGCTCGAAACGGCGACGGAGAAACTGGAATTCGCAATGGGTGTGGTGGGCCACCTCGAGAGCGTGGCAACGGAGCCCGGGCTGCGCACGGCCTATAACGCCGTGCAACCGCCGGTGGCCGAGTTCTCCTCCGCCATTCCCATGAACGCGGCGCTCTATGCCCGCATCCGGGCGTTCGCGGCCACGGCGGAAGCCAAGGCGCTCCGCCCCACCAAGGCGCGCTTCCTCAAGAAAACCCTGGAGGATTTCCGGCGGCATGGCGCGGAACTCGACGACGCCGGAAAGCAGCGCCTGGCGAAGATCAACGTCACCCTCACCACCATCACCACGAAGTTCGCACAGAACGTGCTCGACCACATGAAAGAATTCGAGTGGGTGGCCGCGGAAGAGGTGGCCCTCGCCGGCCTGCCCCCAAGCGCCGTGGCGGCTGCCCGCCAGAGCGCAGAGGCGAAAGGCCGCGAAGGCTGGCGCTTCACTCTGCAGCAGCCGAGCCTTCTCGCGGTAATGACCTACCTCGACGACGCATCCATCCGTGAGCGCTTCTATCGCGCCCAGAACCACGTGGGCGTTCCGGAACCCTACGGCAATTTTGCCCTCGTCGAACAGATCGTGGCGCTCCGTGCGGAGAAGGCCGCGCTCCTCGGCTACGGAAGCTTCGCCGATCTCACGCTCGATGACCGCATGGCCCACACCGGCAGCCGGGCCATGGAGTTTCTGCGGGAACTCGAAGCGCGTAGCCGCGCCGCGTTTGAACGGGAGGCCGCAGCTCTCCAGGCGTTCCGCGACGATCTCGAAGGAAATGCCTCGAAGCCCCTGGCCCCCTGGGACATCGCCTACTACGCGGAGAAGCTGAGGCAGGCGGAGTTCGAGTTCGACGAAGAAGCCCTGCGCCCGTACTTCCCCCTGCCCCGCGTGCTGGAAGGCATGTTCGGCCTTGTCGAACGGCTTTACGGAATCCACGTCCGCGCCGCCGCGAACCCGGAGATCTGGGATCCCGCTGTGCAGTTCTACGAAATCCACGACGAAGACGGCACGCTGCTCGGGAGCTTCTATACCGATTGGTTCCCCCGCGAGAACAAGCGCGGCGGCGCTTGGATGAACCACTTCCTCACCGGCGGCCCGTCGCCGGAAGGCTTCAAGCCCCACCTCGGCTTGATGTGCGGCAACATGACCCCGCCGGTCGGCGAACAGCCCGCGCTGTTGACTCATCGCGAGGTGGAGACCGTCTTTCACGAATTCGGTCACCTCCTGCACCATTGCCTCAGCAAGGTGGAAGTGCGCAGCCTTGCCGGGACCAGCGTCGCCTGGGACTTCGTCGAACTGCCCTCGCAAATCATGGAGAACTGGTGCTGGGAACGGGAAAGCCTGGACCTCTTCGCGAAGCACGTGGAGACGGCGGAACCTATCCCCGGGAGCTTGTTTGAAAAGATGCGCCGCGCCCGCACGTTCCGCGCCGCCACGTTCCAAATGCGCCAGCTCGGCTTCGGCACGGTGGATCTGCTGCTCCATACCGGCGCATTCCCGCCACGCGCCGGCGAAGGCCTCCCGGCAGGCATCCAAGCGTGGGCGCGCGTCATCATGAGCCGCTACTCCCCAGCCCCGCTCCCCGAAAGTTTCGGCATGCTGGCGAGTTTTCTGCACCTGTTCTCCGATCCCGTCGGCTACGCGGCCGGCTACTACTCCTATAAATGGGCGGAGGTGCTCGATGCCGACGCCTTCGGACGCTTCAAGGAGTCGGGCGTGTTCAGCCGGGAAGTGGGGAGCGCCTTTCGTTCGTGGATTCTTGAACGCGGGAACAGTGAAGACCCCGCCGTGCTCTTCCGCGGCTTTCGCGGCCGCGATCCGGACCTGACCGCGCTTCTCGAACGCCAGGGGCTCCTGAATCCATAAACCGGCCTCATTCGTAAGCCATTCCCCGCAAAGTGCGGGCGCCGCGCATTGTGCATTTCGATATAATCGGTGCGAAGCTCTATTTCAACTCCCCGGTACGAGAAACAAGCCATGAGTGAACCTTCTGTGAATCGACGTGATTTCTTCCGCGGGGCCGCCGCGGCAAGCGCCGTTTTGGGCGTTGCCGCCACCTCCAAGGCGAACCCCAGCAAATCGAGCGCCGGTCGCGTGATTGGCGCGAATGATCGCATCAATGTCGGAGTAATTGGCGTGGGCGGCCGCGGCAGTTATGTCGGGCGCACCTTCGCCAAAGTCGGCCAGGAGATCAGCAACGCCCAGATCGTGGCTGTCGCCGACGTTTACCAGAAGCGCGTGAATGCCAACAAGGAATTCCACAAGTGCGATGGAACTCTGGATTACCGGGAGATCATCGCCCGTA
>JADYZL010000198.1 GCA_020853155.1 Bryobacterales bacterium | reverse complement strand
TCAGATACCGCCCCATTTCCCTATGCCATGCTTCGTTGGCCGCGGGGTCGAAGTTCTCGTTGTTATCCACTTCGTTCCACAGTTCCCAAGCCGCCAGGTGCATGGACCATCCCCAGCGGGCCACGCTGTATCGCAGGCGGCGCTTCACCAGTTCGCGCGCCACCGGATTCGTGAAGTAGTCCTCCGGCTTCACACATGGGCCGCCGTTCGCCGCGTTATAGGGGTTGCGCGGCCAGCGGTGCTTCTGCCTGGTCTGCCACCAAACGGTCATTTCGAAGGCGACCTGATAGTAGATATCGAGGCGTTCGCACTCGCCCGTCGCCTGATCCAGCCGCCACGCCGACGCCAGATCGTAGCGGCCCAATCCGGTGGCTTGGGTTTCGAGCGGAAAGCCGGTGAAGTCGCCGTCGCCGGCCCCGGCCACAATCGAGAGGTCCTTGGGAACGTAGTACTCCTGCCAAAGCCGGACGTAGTTGGCCCCATTCGAAGCCAGCTTCGGGAGGATGCGGTCGAAGTAGTAGGTTCCCTCTCGCTTCTCGTAACCGCACAGGTTCTCGCCGATAGCGAAGAAGCTTTCTCCGTTCTGATGTTCGAGGAAGCGCGGGTTGCGCGGGCTCGCCCGCAGAAAGCCTGGCCGTGAGCCAGGCTTGATCTCTACCACCACCGGCGCCGCTGTGCCGGACTTGCCATCGATCGTCCACCTCACGGTGACCCGATGGCGGCCGGTTTCGGGCGACGCAAACCGGATGCGCCATGCGGGTACTCCTGCCGCTTTCAACTCCTCCACCCGATTCACGCCCACCGCTTCCGGATTCACGAGCCGCCGCGTGTAGCCTTGATACCAAAAGCCCGGCACACTGATCTTCTTGCCGGACGGCATGGAGACTTCGGCATCGACTGTCGCCACATTCGGGTCAAACGGATTCGAGGGTGGAACCGGAGATGGCGCCTCGATCTCCACGCGCTCGAACTGCTTCACGTCCGGTGTCAGCAGGAGGGGCTGGATGGCGGCGAGGAGTAGAAGCGCAAGAGTTCCCACGAGAGTTCACCTATTGAGCGGCAGGGGTAGCTGAGGCTGATCCCGTTAGTTAGTCAACTTTCCTAACTCGGAATTAGATCACACAACTCCGGCTGCCGCAATGGGCGGGACAGCCGGAGTGGGGCGCTACCGGTAGACCGGAAGTCCGCGACGCAGCGGGGTGACACCACGGAAGGAGAAGGAGGCCGCTGCGTGGCGCAGGCGCGGTGCCGACCGGAGCGGGATGGAGTTCGTGGTTAGCCTTCGTAAGCGTTCCGCAGTGTCTCGATATCAAGCTTCTTCATCTTCAGGATGGCCTGCATCGCACGATCGCGTCCGGCTGGATTGGCGCCGCCCAGGAATTCGCCCATCGCCTTGGGAGTCACCTGCCAGAACAACCCGAACTTGTCTTTCAGCCAGCCGCACTCGATCTCTTTGCCCCCGGCGCTCAATCGCTCCCAATAGTGATCCACTTCCTCCTGGGTATCGCATTCGATTGTGAAGGAAATGGCTTCGGTAAAAGAGAACTGCGGCCCCCCGTTCAGCCCAAGGAACCGTTGGCCGTCGAGTTCAAACTCGACCAGGAGCACCGCGCCAGCCGGACCCGGCCCGGCCTCTCCGCATCGATGGATCCGGATCATGCGGGAGTTGGGAAAGAGCGTGATATAGAATTCGGCCGCCGCCTCCGCTTGCGTGTCGAACCAAAGAAAAGGTTTAATCGCTATCATCATTCATCCTTTCGCGGCCGGCGCCGCCTTTGCGGAATAGCCGAGTGAGCGGGCCACGCTTCGACAGTGAGCCTCAAAATCGTTCACGTCCGGCAAACGCAAAGGGTGACCGGGAGCGGTCCACGTGATGGGGTGTTTCCTGGCTTCGCTATCCTCAAGAGGAGGTCATCGCTCATGTCCGACACATTTCGGGCTCTGGTATTGGACCGTGCCGGGGGCCAGTTCGAATCCGGCATCCGCGCGCTTTCATTTTCGGATCTGCCCGGCTACCCCGTGCTGGTGCGGGTAAGCGATTCCAGCATGAACTACAAGGACGCGCTCGCGGTCACGGACCGGGGCAAGGTGATCCGAAGTTTTCCGATGGTGCCCGGAATCGATCTGGCCGGGGTCGTGGTGGAGTCGGCCGATCCCGGCTTCCGCCCCGGAGACGCCGTGCTGGCGACAGGCTGCGGAATCGGCGAGGAACACTGGGGAGGCTACGCCGGATTTGCGAGGCTGAAGCCCGAATGGATCATTCCCATGCCCCCTGGCCTCGACGCGCGGCGGGCGATGGCTCTCGGCACGGCGGGCTTCACGGCAATGCTTTGCGTGGAGGCGCTCGAACTGCACGGCGTCGCGCCCGCCAGCGGAGAGGTACTGGTGACGGGCGCCTCCGGTGGCGTGGGCTCCATCGCAGTGATGCTGCTCAGGAACCTCGGCTACACCGTCGTCGCGGTGAGCGGTAAACCCGATATGACGCGCCGATTGAAGGAGCTTGGGGCCAGCGAGGTGCTTCCGCGCGAAGCGTTTAGCGACGCCGGCAAACCGCTCGAGACCGCCCGTTGGGCCGGAGTCGTAGATACGGTTGGGGGAAGCACGTTGGTGCGGGCACTGGCGCAAACAAAGCTTTACGGCTGCGTCGCCGCCTGCGGCAATGCGGGTGGCGCCACCCTGAATGGCACGGTATTCCCCTTCATCCTTCGCGGCGTCACGCTGGCAGGCATCAGTTCGGTAAATCAGCCGATCGACGTCCGTTTGCGGATTTGGCCGCGACTGGCCAGTTTGGTCCCTGCGAAGACTCTCGAAGAGAACACAACCGAGATCAATCTCAACCAGATTCACGACTACGCAACGCGCATTCTTGCGGGCGCGATCCGAGGCCGGATCGTGGTACGGCTGGAAGATTGAACCGTAAGGCCTAAAGTCGAAACATCGGGCCAATTTGCGAATTCCCATAAAGGAGCGGGTGGAATCGGCCGGGCCCAAAACCCAAAACCCCTTCCATTTGAGTACAATACTTAATGGTGGAACCGGTCGGGAGGAATCCCTGTGCCGATTCTGGACATCCGATTCTTTGATCCGTATTTCGTTGCAATCTTGAAGGTTTGCTTAGGAAACATCGGACGTCCAGCCTCCGGCAGGCCTCTTTGGGGCCGACTCACGCAGGCCATTGAGATTGGCCATGGACGATGAATACACAACAGAGAAGAGGAGCAGTCGTGAAGAACATGAACTTAAAATTCGGACGATTCGGCATCATCCTGGCCCTAGTCCTGATGATTGGCGCGACCCTGCCGTTGATGGCGCAGGACGAGGCGAAGATTCGCGTACAGTCGGACCCCAGCACTGCTGGATTGTTTATTGACGGCAAGTACGTTGGATCCGCGGAGAATTTTGAAATCAGCAATTCGTATGTCGTCAGCCCTGGCGAGCACACGATTCGGCTGGTGGACCCCCGGTTTGAAGATTACGAAACCAAGGTCACCGCGGAAGCCGGCAAGACCCGGAAATTCAACTTCAAGATGACGGCGAAGCCCGCGCCGCAGCCGCCCTTCGGCCGGATCCGCACGATCCAGGGCGCGAACAAGTTCACGGGTGTGTGGCTGAATGCGCAGTACGTGGGCCACGTGGATGAGTTCTCCAACGTCTTCCAGCGCCTGCTGGTGCCGCCGGGAAGCTACCTGATCCGCTTCGAGAACCCCGAGACGGGCGCCACCTACGAAGAGAGCATCACGATCAGCGCGAACCAGACCACGACGATCAACCTAGTGGGTAGAGACGTTTAAGCAGGATCTATAAGTTCGTAAGAAAAGAAGGGACGCGGCCCGATGGGCCTGCGTCCTTTTTCTTTTCTGGCCCGCGCCGGGATCCTCCAGGCGCTGCGTGCGGCAAACCCCGCAGTCTAGCCCTATCCTTCGCCAAACCACGCCGTCTGCAATTCCTTTCGCTGCGGCGGGGTGGCATAAGAAACGAAGATCCCGAGGAGAAAGCTCAGGCTCAAGCTCCAGACAAACGGATCGAGGCCCAGCCAACTGCGGGTGCCGGAGAGCGCGTACTGCACGAGAAAGCAACCGAAGCCGCCGAAGAGAGCCGCATACGCGCCGGCGCGTGTGGCGCGCGGCCAGAACACGGCCAGAATCGTTGGCGCGATGAACGTGGAAGCCAACCCGGTGGAAGAGAAGATCACGATGTATTGCAGGTAATCCGGCGGGCGGAAGGCAATGAGCAAGGCGAGGGCGCCGATCAGGAACGTCGTGCCTTGCGATAGGACCTGCGCTTTCCGGTCCGTCAGCGCATGGCCGAGATTGCGATGATAGAGGTCGCGCACGATGGCGCTTCCGGTCACAAGCAGGAAGGAACTGATCGTCGACATGATCGCGGCGAAGGGCGCGGCCAGCACGAGACCAGCCAGCCAGGTAGGCACGGCGGCGATGATGGTGGCGGGCATGGCTTGATCCGGGGTGGAGATCGACGGCGCGAGAAAGCGGCCGAGGATGCCCAGGGTCATGATCGCCGGGTAAAGCAAGAGGACGTAGGTACCGTTAATCAGCGCCGCCCTTGAAAGAACGCGCTGATCTCCCGAGGCGAGGAAGCGGCTCATCAGCGCAGGCTGGCCAAGCACCGCCAGCGGCCAGATCACAAAGAACGACAATGCCTGGGAGAACGGCAGAAAGTTGTTTGGACCGGGCGGGGCGAGGAGTTCGGGGGATTGCCGGGCAAGGTAGTCTGAAACCGGGCCAAAGCCGCCAGCCTTATGCAGCGCGAAGGCGAGCGCGATGAGAATCCCGAGCAGCATCACGATAGCCTGGAAGGCATCGGTCCAGGCGACAGCGCGGAAGCCGCCCCAAGCTGTGTAAATCGTAACCGTGACGGATACAAACAACAACCCCGCCCAATAGGGCATCCCGAGCGCCACTTCCATGACGCGCGCCCCGGCAATGTACTGCGCAACCAGGTAGGCGACATAGAGCAGCAACGTAATTACGGCGAGGATCGCGCCCAGCCCGCGGCTCTCGAAGCGGTCCCGGATGAGATCGGGCATGGTCATCGCGCCCGTGGCCTCCCCGAGAAAGGCGATCCGCTTGCCGAGGATGCCCATGCCGGTGAGCGTGATCACCATGAAACCTGCGATCCACACGTGCGTTACCCAGCCGTTCTCCCAGGCAAGCGCGGGGGCCCCGATAAAGGTGCCTCCGCTGGCCATGGTCGCCACCCAGGTGAGGGCCAGCACCCAGGCCCCAATGCCGCGGCCAGCAACGAAGAACTCCTCGAGAAAGCGCTGTTCGCGCGCCTTGCGCTGCGCCAGCCACGCGATCAGGAAGGTGATGGCGATGTAGAGGATGAACGAGAGCACAACGCTCACGCTCCGCTCCATGAGCAACGCATCCGCGGAAAAGGAATCAGGCATCGCGTCGTGAATCTCCCCGCCCGATGGGTTGCGGCCTTGGCATGGTATCGTCCGTCTGGGCGATCAACACCCAGGAAAACCATGCGTTGAATACGAACGTCGCGATCCAGGGAAGGCCTACCCCGAGCACGACCCACTTGGGGATTCCCCACCACAGGACGGTTGGCCGCTCCATCCCGAGCCACCAACTGACGCCGAGCACCCAAGCCATCGCGAGTAGCCACGCCGCGACGGCCACCCGCGCATCGCGGCGCGTCTGCCGGTAGTTTCGCCAGCGTTCGGCGGACGTCATACGGCGATCGTCTCCACGGGCACATGCGGAAGATTCGCGGCGAAGAAGCGCAGAAAGTTTCCGTGAAAAATGGCAGCGATATCAGCGTCGCCATAACCGCGCTTGGAGAGGACTTCGCCGAGACGCTGCAAGTCCGCGATGGTCTCGACGTCCCTTGGACATTGCTCCGTGCCGAAGCCGCCGTCGAGATCGCTGCCGAGCCCCGCGTGCCGGGAGGCGCCGGTGACCTGGCAGAGATGGTCAATGTGGCAAGCGAGATCTTCAAGCGAAGGGTTCTGCTGCCGGGCGCAGCCGCGCGGGTAATCCTTGACGATCATCCAGGAATCGAGCACCACGCCCACGACACCATCCCGCGCGGCGATGGAACGGATCTGCGCGTCGCTCATCTGGCGGTCATGCGGTACGAGGGCGCGGCAATTGCCATGGCTCACGAAAACCGGGCGGCTGTAGTGATCGAGGGCCTGTTCAAGAGCGGTGTCGGCCGTATGCACGAGATCGAGGATGATCCCGAGGCGGTCAAATTCCTCGACCAGCGCGACGCCATCGGGCGTCAGCACACCATCGCCGCCGGTCCCCATGGCGTAGACACAGGGTCCGTAATGAGCAAGGCAGGCCGTACGTAATCCGTTCTCAAACCACGTTTCCACTTCGCGTGGGGAGCGGATGGGATCCGCCCCTTCCATCGAAATCACAATGCCAATGGGCGGAGGCGGACCGGTTTCCGCGTTCACACGCCCGAGCCAGGCGCGCCACCGATCCGCGAGAATCATTAGTTCTTCGGCCGTACGCACGATCTTCACTTCGCCATCGAGTTCGAGCATCCGGTAATACGCCATCTGTCCCAGCGCCGTGGCGCAGGTGATGGTCTGGTTGGCGTAATCGAGGTCTTCGCGCAGGATCACGGGCCCGTGCGTCCGCTTGGCGACGGTGGAGACGGGGTTGGGGTCCGGCGGCCCGGCGGGCAGCGCGCGGGCAAGCAGCGTCCCCAGACACAGGCCCACACCCGCTTTTCGCATTTCAACAAGACTGGTGGTGCAGTTGCCTCTACCCTTCCCGGTCATCCCCTTTTCCCGCTCGCGCAGCGTGGCCACGGGAAGGGTCTGGTCCCGGTCAAACGACATCGCGTTCCAGGCCAGATCGAGGTGAGCATCCAGGATAAGTCGCATAGCAAAACTTCGATTTTCGAGTGTATCGCAGCGGAGGAAGAGGAGGGCTGCGGGGAGGGTGCTCGCACAACGGAGACCGGTGGACACTCCATGGCGCAGAGTCTTTGTTTTGGGGTGCTACACTGAGCTTGAGAATCCGTTATGTCTACCCGGATCGAGATGAATCCCGCCGTTCTGCTTGGCAAACCCGTTGTCCGGGGAACCCGCATCTCCGTTGAGTTGATCCTTCGAAAGCTCTCCGAAGGCGCCAGCTATGAAGATCTCCTCGATGCATACCCCAAATTGACCGAAGCCGATATCCGCGCTTGCATGCTCTATGCCGCGGATACCATCGCACACGAAGTGTTGCTTACCACCGGATCTTAACGGAACGCCAACCCAATGCGTTTCCTCCTGGATGAAAGCTGCGATTTCCGATCGCTAGAACCCTTCGCGAGATGGGCCATGATGTGCTTGTTGTTTCCGAATTTCAGCAGCGATCCGTTGACGAGGAACTCATGCATCTCGCTTCCGCTGAAAATCGCATTCTGCTCACGGAAGACAAGGATTTTGGCTGGCTGACTTTTGCCCGTGAATTAAAGTCACCAGGGGTCATCCTCTTCCGTTTCCCCGCTAGCGCACGCCGCTCGCTTGAAGGAACGGTACGTTGGTTGATGGACAACCATGCAGACAGCCTGCATGGCGCCTTTATTGTGCTGCAACCCGGCCAAGTCCGAATCCAGCGCAAGTAAACCCTCCCGCCTCTCTTTCCCGCTCCCTCCCTTCCAGCCCCTTGCTTCTCGTTTTCGATAGTGTAAGTATTTACAGTATACACCGATCTACTTCGATGGCTTCCGCACTTTCCATTGATCGTTTGCAGGGGCTCCTGCGGGAGCGGGGATTTGTGCGTTCCCTGCCCTGGCAGGGGGGAAGCGCGCCTGCTGCACCCGCCGCCTCCACCGGGGTGGAGGCGCTCGACACGCTGCTCGATGGCGGGCTCGCGCGGGGGCGGATCCACGAAATCTCCGGGGTGCTTTCTTCCGGATGCACGGCGGCGGCGCTGGCGATGGCGGCGGCATCCACGCAGCGCGGCGAGGCCACGGCCTATATCGACGCCACCGATAATTTTCATCCTCCCACGGCCGAGCGGGCGGGCATGGATCTGGACCGGCTGCTGCTGGTGCGCTGCCAGTGGCCGCGCGAGGCCTGGGACGCCGTGAACCTCGTCGTGGGCGCAGGCGGCTTCGGGCTGATCGTGCTCGACTTGATGGGCACCCGCTCCCGCCGTTTCCTTCAGGAATGGCAGATGCGCCCGTGGCTCAAGCTGCAGCGCGGCATCGAGAACACGCAGAGCATTCTACTGGTGGCGGCCACGCACAAGGGGATTGCCGCGCACGCAGCCGCGGCCCGCGTGGAGCTTCGCCGCAAGGAAGCGCGCTGGAAGGGGCATGCTGGGGTCTCTTTCGTGCTGGATGGCATGCAAGTGGAGGCGGCGCTCTCTTACCAACGGCATCCCCGGCAAGCGAAACGCCCGCCCCAGCGGGAGCAAAGCTGCACGTTGGAACTAAAAGCGGCCGGGGACTTGGAAGCCGCCAGCTAAGAAAGACGCACGATGCAACCGATCTACGCCTGCCTCTACATTCCCGATTTTGCCGCCACCGTTCTGCAGAGGGAAGAACGGCGTCTGCCCCGCCCGCCCCTCGTGGTATTCACCGGCAAGCCGCCCAACTCCACGGTGCATGCCGCCAGCGCCACCGCTCGCGCCGCCGGCATCCACGAAGGAATGCCGCTAGCCGAGGCCAGGACGCGCTTCGCCGCGCACTCCAAGCCCACCCAGGCATCCGCGAGCCCGCCGCTCCGCGTACACGAACGCGACGAAGCAACCGAAGCCCAGGCAAGGCGCGAGACGCTCGAAATGGCGCTTACCGTTTCTCCGCGCATTGAAGACGCGCGGCCCGGCCTGCTGATGGCGGACTTGGCCGGATTGCGCGACCCACACGCGGCGGCCCGCCAACTGTCCAACGGCGCGGAACGCCTGGGGCTGCCCGGCAACGTCTCCGTCTCCCTCAACCGCTTTGCCGCCGAATGCGCCGCGCGCACGCAAAGCGGCATCACACATCTCTTCCCCGGCCAGGAAATCGCCTTTCTGCACGTGCTTCCGGTGGAGTTTCTTCCTTTGCGGGAAGAAGCGCGGCAAACTCTTTCCCGATGGGGGGTGGAGACGCTGGGCGCCTTCGCGGCGCTGCCCGAAAGAGCGGTGATCGACCGCCTTGGCCCCGACGCCGCGCATTGGCTCCGCATGGCACACGGCCAGGATACGCCCATCTTTCAGCCTTACCAGGCCGCCGAGGAGTTCGAGGAATCGGTGGACTTCGAATGGCAGGTGGCCGATCTCGAATCACTCGCCTTTGTCCTTACCGGTCTGCTCAAAACACTTTGCGAGCGGCTGGACCGCAAGAACCTCGCCGTGGGCAAATTCCGGCTTGGCCTCAAGCTCTCTGGCGGAAACTGGCACGAGCGTGAGTTGCTGCTGCCCACCGCGCACACGGACACGAAGACCTTCGTCACCTTGGCGCGCCTCGATCTTTCCACCCATCCCCCCGGTGAGCCCGTCGAGGGCATGCGCGTGACGCTGCACGCCTCTCCCCGGCGGGTGGCGCAGTTCTCCCTATTCGAACCCGCACAGCCCAGCCCGGAAAAACTCGACGTCACTCTCGCGCGCCTCAACAACCTGGTGGGCGAAGGGCGCGCGGGCAGGCCCACCATTCCGGATACGCATCGCGACGACGCCTGCGCCTTGAAGCCCTTCGCCGCGGGCGCCGCCACGGCAAGAGCGGCGCGACGCCCGCGTGAAAACGAAACGCCTTCCAAAACTCTCGCGCCCTCCGCCGCGACCGCTCCCCTTCCCCTGCGCATGGCGCTGCGCTGTCTGCGCCCGGCGCCGGAAGCCGAGGTGCGCATCGAGCGCGCCGTGCCCGTACACGTCGCAGCGCGCGGGCTCTGCAACGGGCCGGTAGGCCGCCACGCCGGTCCCTGGCGCAGCGGCGGCGAATGGTGGACCGAAGAGGAGTGGGATTTCGAGGAATGGGACGTCGCCGTGGGAACGCATCTCTTCCGCATTCGCTGCGAACTGCCCCGCCTCCGGTGGAGAATCGCCGGAATCTACGATTAACCGCCGCGCGCCGGGAAGCCATGTATATTGAACTCCACACCGCTTCGGCATTCAGCTTTCTCGAAGGCGCATCCCTGCCCGAAGACCTTGTGGCGCAGGCGGCCCATTTGGGTTATGACGCGCTTGCACTGTGCGATCGCGATGGGGTCTACGGCGCGCCGCGCTTCTACCAAGCCGCGAAGCAAGCGGGCATTCGCGCGCTGGTGGGCTGCGAGGTTTCGCTCGAAGACCGCTCCCGCCTCACGCTGCTGGTGGAGAACCGCCACGGGTATCAGAACCTGTGCCGCCTGCTCACGCGCATGCATCTGCGCTCCGCGAAAGGGGAAGGCAGTTGCGCCTGGCAGGATCTTGCCGGACATGCCGGCGGCCTTATCGCCCTGGCGCGCGAACCTGAACAAGCCGTCCAGGCGCTCGAAGCCTTCGGCGCCGGCAACGTCTTCGTCGAACTTCAGCGTCACCGGCGGCGCGAACAGGAGGTGGCCAACCAGCGCCGCATCGATGGCGCGCGCCATCTTCGTCTGCCGCTTCTC
>JADYZL010000197.1 GCA_020853155.1 Bryobacterales bacterium | reverse complement strand
GGCGCCAGAGGGAAGATACATCCTTCGCCTCGGAAGGTTCAGCGCCACCCCGGACGCCAAATCCAGGAAGGACTGCCGCACCAGTTCGATCGACGTCTGCATCGGCAACAACTGCTTCACTTCCCGCTCCGTAAGAAACAGCATCTCCGCCTCCTTTCCCCAATTGCTCAACCGGGACCTCGCACAAACCGATCCCTAGAATATCGTTTTCAACAAGTCCGCGGGTGGGCCGCGAACCGCGCACGGACCGGACCCTCCAACCGTGGAGGGAGATATACTCACAAAATAATGCAGATTCAGGTTCCATCGGATCCATTTGATGTCATCGTGGTGGGCTCCGGAGCCACCGGCGGCTGGGCGGCAAAAAAACTCACCGAAGCAGGCATGAAGGTCTGCCTGCTTGAGGCGGGCAAGAAGATCACCAAGAAAGACTACACGGAGCACGTCAATAGCTGGCAACTGCCGTATCTCGGGCTATCGCCGAAGATCAAGGATACCCGGCCCATTCAGGGCAATTGCTACGCCTGCACGGAATACAACTACGAGTGGTTCGTCAACGATCTGGAGAACCCCTACACGCAGGAGAAGCCGTTCAGTTGGATCCGGCAGCGCGTGCTCGGAGGCCGCAGCCTGAGTTGGGGGCGGCAGAGCTACCGCATGGGCCCGCTCGACTTTAAGGCCGCGAGCCACGACGGGTATGGCGAAGACTGGCCCGTCTCGTATGAGGAGATGGTTCCCTACTTCGAGGAAGTGGAAAAGTATGTGGGCATCAGCGGACGTGCCGAAGGGCTAAAATCCCTGCCCGATAGCATTTTCCAGCCCCCCATGGCGATGACGTGCGCCGAGGAGCACTTGCGAGACCAAGTGAAGGCAAAGATGGGCCGCACAATCACGATTGGCCGCATCGCCATCCTCACCCGGAACCATCGCGATCGCCAAGCCTGCCACTATTGCGGACCCTGTGAGCGCGGCTGCATTACGACTTCGTACTTTTCAAGCCCCTACACCACCATCAAGGACGCGCAGGAGACTGGACGCTTTACGCTGCTCTGCGACGCCGTGGCGAGCCATCTGATCGTCAAGGATGGCAAGGCAACTGGCGTGGCTTACCTGGACCGCGAAACAAGGGCGCCGCGCGAGGTAAAGGCGAAGATCGTCGTGCTTTGCGCATCGACGCTCGAATCCACGCGCATCCTGATGAACTCCGGCGGATTCAATTCGAGCGGCGCTCTCGGGCACTACCTGATGGACCACATCTATCAGGGCGGCGCCGGCGGCATCCTCCCGGTGGCGGAAGCCAAGCCCTGGGCGGGGATGCCCAAGCGCCCTAACGGGATCTATGTGCCCCGCTTCCGGAATGTGGATCGCTCCCATACCAACGGAATGATCCGTGGCTATGGCTATCAGGGCGGCGCCATGCCCAGCTTTTCCATGGGCGCCGCCGGGTTCGGCAAGAGTTATAAGGAAGCCGTCCGCAACGGGGAGTGGACCGCGAATCTCGGCGTATGGGCAGAATGCCTTCCACGCCACGAGAACCGCGTGGTGCTCGACACAGACCGCGTGGATGCCTGGGGTATTCCCACGCTCAGCGTCAGAATGTCCTGGAGCGACAACGAACTCGCCCTCTGGAACGATGCGAAACAGGAAGCGGCGGCGATGCTCGAAGCGGCAGGTGCGAAAGATATCCGGATCACCGGCAGCGAGCCCTCCGTTCCTGGTCATTGCATCCACGAGTGCGGCACGGCGCGCATGGGCGACAACCCGAAGAAGAGCGTCCTGAACAAGTGGAATCAGAGCTGGGACGTGGAGAACGTGTTCGTCACCGACGGGGCGGCGTGGGTGAGCCAAGGTTGCGCCAATCCGACGCTCACGATGATGGCGATCACCGTCCGCGCTTGCGACTACATCGCGCGGGAGTATTCGAAGAAAGTGGCATAGGCGCGGCTCACGCTAGCGCACCGTCAATCTACCCGAAAATTGAGTGGGACTTCCCGCAACATCGGCGACGACCTCGTACGTTCCCGGCGGCAGATCCGGCACAACCACATTGATCTGGTTCAGGCCCGCGCCGGTCAACCCAGCGAAACGCACCGCGGCCGATTGCCCGCCAATCGACACGGAGAGGCTTGGGAGCGAGAGGAGATTCGCCGCTCCGGTAAACACTTGCCCGGCAGGCACGTCCGGCGCGGTGGGGCCGAAACCCGTGCCATAGATCGCGAGCGTCTCGCCGGCGGATGCGGGGCGAGCCTGGTAGGAAGCTCCTCCGTTTGCATCCCCCACCGGCGTTCCGTCCGGATGCAGCGCGGCCACATGGCCCTCGGAATCGAATGCAAAGAATCCGGGGAACTCCGGACTCACGTAAACATACGCCAAATCGGCGCCACCCGGCGTTCGAAGCTCGACGCGCGCCCACCCCGGAGCAAGGCCGGAAGGAGCCTGAAAATTCACCTGGCCCGGCCCGATGAACTGCACCGCCGCCGCTTTGCCCTCCACCAGCACCTGCACGCCGTCGAGGCTGCGCGGCATCGAGTTTCCCTGAAAATCGGCCGTCCGCCAAGTCCGCGTGGTCGATGCCAGGCTCGTACCGAAAATACTGACCCAGGAGCCAGAGGCGATGCCCGGCTGAAAGCTGGCGGCGTTCACCACGCCTCCGGAGGCAATACGCGGCCCCGCGGTTCCGGGGCTTCGAACGGTGAAGCGCACGGGGATGGAAGCCGGCTCGCAAGCAGTGCTACCGCAACTAAACTGCAGCGCCGCATCATAGACTCCCTCGGCGAGGCCTTGCGCATCCGCTCGCACCGAAACCTGCCAGCCGCCGTTACCCGGCGAGGCACTCGCCGAGAGCCATGAGGCGCCGGGAGCGGACGCGGTGAGATTCGCGAGGCTTTGCCCGCTTCGCAAGCGCAGCGCCTGCGCCGGAGGAGAACTGCCGGTTCCGCCCTGGAACGAGAGGCCTTTCGCGGAAACCTGGAGCCGGACGGCTGCCTGCGCCTGGGCCGCCTCTTGCGAGACGCCCACCGATGCCCCAGCGACGCTAAAACTGCCATTCCTCGAACCGGCGGCCCCGTTCGCGGCGATGCTCACGTTGAACGTGCCGGAGCCGGTGCGCGCACCGCCGATTTCCACCACGATCCAGCCCAGGCCGGAGACGGGCGTCCAAGCGCATCCCGCAGTAGTGCTCACCGTCACCACGTAGGCGCCTCCCGAAGCCGGGGAACCGATGTTGGAGGGGCTTACGCTGTAGCTGCACACCGGAGGGGTGACGACGACAGATCCACGCCAGGCCGCCGCGGAGGGCGCCACGACATTCAGCGTCTTGGCGGCGTCGTTCTGGTTCGCGACCCCGGTCGGAATCCCCTGGAAACTCACATGTGGATTCGAGAACTGAACGATGGGCTGGCATCCGCTGCAACCGTTCGAATACGCCATGATCGTGAAGAACTTGGGGTCGAGCAGCTTCTGTTGATATCCCACGGCATCCTTCACGAGTCCGCCATTCGCGCCGCCATTGTCGGGGTCGTGATTGAGCCCGAGATTGTGTCCCGTCTCATGGGCGAACGTTGCGCTGGAGCCTCCCGCATACCCCTGATGCACGACGGAAAACGCGAATCCTCCCGCGCCCGGCGGATTGTTCGCGAGGACGTACGCCATCCCCACGGTGAACGAACCCGACCCAG
>JADYZL010000196.1 GCA_020853155.1 Bryobacterales bacterium | reverse complement strand
TCCGCAGCGAGAACGCCAGCACGCAAGCCGCGGTGGGCACGGGTCTCGGGCTCAGCATTACCAAGCATCTCGTCCTCCTGTTCGGCGGCACGCTCTCCGTGGCCAACACACCGGGTGGCGGCTGCACGTTCACGGTGGAGCTTCCGATCACGCCCGCACTCGATCCTCCTGGCCTCGAAGCCAGAAGCTGTTCCAGCCGCCCATTGTTCAGCCACGCGCTGGTTCTTACCCGGCGGGCGATCACCGGTGAAATGCTCGCGCGGCGTCTCGAAGGAGCAGGTTGCCGGGTGACTCATCTCTCCACCGCCCATGCCGCCCTCAGGGCCGTGGATGCACGTCATCCCTGGGACCTCCTGGTGATCGATAGCGCCCTTGACGGAGACGGCCTCGAGATCGCCCAAAGGCTGAAACGGAACCAACCGGACAGTGACGCCCTCGCGATCCTGCTGACCACGGGCAAGCGGGAAACCGACGCGCTCAATCGCGAGATTCCAACTGGCTACGCGGTATACCCGAAGCCTTTTCTTCCCGAACTGTTCTGTTCGCTTCTGGAGAAAGCCTCTCTATCTCCCGGCCCTAACCGGGCATCTCTCCCTGAAGCATCGAAAGCGCCCATCGCGCCGCGGAATTCCGAATCTCATCCGGCGGGTCTGCTCCAATTGCGGCGCGCCACCCTGCCGGTGGCGGAGCTTCCGCCCGGTTGCGCCGCCCCCGACGGCCTGGGGTGCGACGCGTGCTCGCGGGACAACACCAAGAGCATGGCGGCATGTGTGGCGGCGGCCCTGCCCTCCGGAGGCGCGCCCCGGGTGCTGATCGCGGACGATAACCCCGTCAACCGGAAGGTGATCACATCCATGCTCCGATCAATGGGTATTGCGTGCGATGCGGTGGCAAGCGGCGAAGATGCACTGAGCAATTTCTCCAGGGCACGTTACTCCTGGATCGTCATGGATTGGCACATGCCCGGCATGGATGGATTATCCACAATCGAAAAGATCCGGCAGCAAGAGCTTCGCGACCATCTCCCGCGCACGCCCATCATTCTCTGCACCGCCACGAATGAACAGGACGACCGGCTCGCCGGCTGGAGAGACGCCTTCGAGGAAATCCTGCCGAAGCCCATTTCCCTCAAGAGCCTTCGAAAAGCCCTGATCCTCAGCGCCCGCCGCGCCCCGCGCGCCCAGGCTGGCCAAGGGGAAACATCACATGCGAGCGCTTCTCCGCAGTCTGCCGTTCCACCGGCGTAGCGGGGCTTTGCGGGCGGCCGCACACCCCGTTTGAACATCGCATCGCCTCTCGCTGTACGATGAAGAGTCCAGGGCGCGATTCCCGGAACGAGACCGGACGCGCCTGGAGGGAGCGGATTCGCCCGTAACCCGGGCAAAGGAACAACCATGATCATGGCAAAGCCGGTCGTCACGTTTGGGGAAATCATGCTGCGGCTGACGCCCCCAAACCTGGAGCGCATTCTGCAAAGCCCCTGCTTTGAAGCGAGTTTCGGCGGTGGAGAAGCGAATGTGGCGGTATTGCTCGAAGGCTTGGGACAACCGGCCCGCTACGTGACAGTGCTCCCCCCTCATCACCCCGTCGCCGATGCGTGCGTCGCCAGCCTTCGAGGCTGCGGCGTCGACACCTCGCACGTGGCGCGCGGCAGCGGGCGCATGGGGATCTACTATCTCGAAACCGGCGCCAATCAACGCGCGAGCAAGGTCACGTACGATCGCGCGGCTTCAGCCATTGCGCTCGCCAAGCCCGGCGACATCGCCTGGGCGCTGGCGTTTGAAGGGGCGAGTTGGTTCCACGTCACGGGCATCACGCCTGCAATCAGTGAATCCGCCGCGGCGCTGGCCATGGAAAGCGTGCAGACCGCCCGCGAGATGGGCCTTCGCATTTCGATTGACCTCAACTACCGCAAGAACCTCTGGAAGTGGGGCAAAGCCGCCCATGAGGTGATGCCGGAACTCGTCCGGTTCGCCGATGTGGTGGTGGCCAACGAGGAGGATGTCCAAAAGGCGCTGGGCATCCAGAGCGATGCCGACGTGCATGCCGGCAAGTTGGACCCCTCTGCCTACGCCGCGCTGGCCTCCCAGGTGATGCAGCAGTTTCAGAATCTCAAGATCGTGGCCATTACGCTGCGCGAAAGCTATTCGGCCTCCCATAACGGGTGGAGCGCCTGCCTCCACAATGGAGAGAATTTCTTTGTCAGCCGGCGTTACGACATCACCCACATCGTGGACCGCGTAGGGTCCGGCGACAGCTTCGCGGGCGGGCTGATCTATGGTTTGCAGCACCTGCCCTCCCACGCCGAGGCGCTCGAGTTCGCCGTCGCCGCCTCCTGCCTGAAGCATTCCATTCCGGGCGACTTCGCGCGGCTCACCCTCGACGACGTAAACGGCCTTTTGAAGAACGGAGGCAGCGGGCGCGTGCAGCGGTAAGCACGCGCCCCCACCCCGTTCATCGAGCGCCGGTTCGAAGCAACCCGGCATGAGCGCGCCCCGTATAATAGGGGCAAGGATCTCTCGCAGCATGATTTTTCCCGTTTCCGGCTTTACCGGACGAGCGCTTCTCGTCTTCGCCGCGCTGATCGGCCTGATCTCCACCGCCCCCGCGGCGCCGCAAGCGGAACAGAACCCCGCACCGCAAACAGCATCCAGCGCGCCAAGTCCGCAAACGTCGTCGAGCGCATCCGCGCCGCAAGCGTCGTCGAGCGCATCCGCGCCGCAAGTGTCGTCGAGCAGCTCCGATACCGCCGTCGTAGCGGCTCCGGGTGAGGTTCCCTTCCGAGCCGGCGTGAGCGAGGTGATCGTACCCGTGACCGTCACGGACTTTCAGGATCGCTTTGTGGATGACCTGAACAAGCCCGATTTCAAGCTCTACGACGAGAACGTGCCGCAGACCATCACCTTCTTTTCGCGGGACCGCAAGCAGCCGGTGGTGGTGGGTTTCCTGGTGGACATGTCCAACCGCAACGTCATCCACTGGAAAACTCTGCGCGAAGCGGTGGTGGAATTGGTTCTGAATCTGCTCCCGCCCGATAAGCCGCAGTATGCGGGCTACCTGGTGCCCTACAGCACCACGGCGGAACTGGCGGTAGACACCACGAGCGAGGCGGGCGCGTTGGTGGAGCGATTGGAGCAGTTGAAGCCCGGAGGGGGTTCGGCGCTCTATGATGCGATCTACATGGCCTGCACACGGCGCAGCCTGATGAAGGGCGAACCGATCGAACCGCGGCGCGTGCTGATCATTGTGGGCGACGGTGTGGATACCGCCTCCACGCACGGGCTTGAAGAAGTACTTGAACTTGCACAGCGCAACTTGGTGACGATTTATGGCTTAAGCACCCAGGCATATGGCTTCGCATCGACCGGAGACAGCAATCTGGTCCGGTTGGCTACCGAAACGGGAGGACGCGTCGAATATCCGCTCGAAGGGGTGTACAAGAACGTCACCGGCTACCTTTCGAAGCCGCAGGATGCGGGCAATTTTGCCATGGTCGTGGGGACGGGCGGCTACGCCACGCAGATCGCCCAAAGCCTCTTCGAAGCCGTGACCGGCATCGTGGGTGAAATCAATACACAGTACATCCTCCGCTACGTGCCCACGAACACGGATTCACCCCGCGTATTCCGCCGGGTTCGCGTGGAAGTAAACCTGCCCAACGTCAAAATCCGCGCGCGCAGCGGCTACTACCCGTATAATCCCTAGAGGCAGGCCGCCGGGCGCGGAGCCGCTTTCACCTCGTTACCTGACGGGTTGTGTGGGCGCGAGCCGGATTGCTTCGAGGCGATTCCCCCGGACAGGCTCGGGATGAGGCGCGGCCACGGAAGCCCCCGGGCTCTTCGAAAGGGAAGAAGAGGCCGATAAGTTAGAGGAAGGCTCGGCAAAGCAGGGCGAGGCGATTCGCGGATGGAACCACAGGGTTCAACACCACACGAGCGAGGAACAGAAGTGCCAGAAGTGCAGGCGCCGGGAGCCAGGAGTGACGGGGCGCACGGTTCTGGCGCCCAGGGTTCACCAGGGGCCCCGCGTGGACGAGAAGCGTCTCCGTTTGAAACCACACGTGGCGAATTCACCATCCTGGAACTACATGCGCCGGGGGAGGCGGGCGTTCCGGCGGGCATCCTTCTGCTCGACCTCTCCACCAACCGCTTGCACATCCGGACGCTGGAGCGATGGCCATCCACGCTCGACCGGGAAGACGCCCGGGTGCTCCACTCGATCGCCGCCGAATTCACGGAGCGCGCAGCGACCGAAGCAGGAGGCGATCTGCTGGCGGAACTCGAAGATTCCTTCTCGCATTTGTTGCGTCTCTCCGTGCGGAAAAGCATCGCGATCCACAAGCCGGAACGGGAGTTGAGCAAACTCTTCGCACGCCATGTCGCCGCCCCCGGCCCCGTCAGGGAGGAGCCCGCGGCCGTCATTCCGTTCCGCACGCACATTCCCTTCTATCCGATGAGGATCGCCGCGGGGGTGTTCGACGGCGACGCGGAGGTGGAGGCGTCCGGATGGGTGCCGATTCCCGAAGGGCAGCGCCCCGATGAACGGCTTTTCGTTGCCAGGATCACCGGCAAGAGCATGGAAGGGCGCATCCCGGATGGCAGCTACTGCCTCTTTCGCATGAATCCGCAAGGATCCCGGGAAGGCAAACTGGTGCTGGCGCAGCAATTCGGCGCCTCGCAATCCGGCGGCGCCTTCAGCATCAAGAAGTATCACTCGGAGAAGGCGCCGCAGCGCCCCGCCGGCGACGACGATTTCGGTGATGCCGAATGGCGCCACTCGCGCGTCCGGCTCATCTCTCTGAACCCTCTCTATCCCTCCTGGGATCTCGCGAAGGACGAATGCCGGATTCTCGCGGAGTTCGTCCGCGTCCTGAGCGAGGACGAGATTCCGGACGACGTGCGCGCCGCCGCCACCCCGCTGGAATAACCCGCCGCGCATTCCCATTCCCACCCCTCCGGCGCCATTCTTGCGCCGCCCGCTGCACTGCGATAGGTTAGCGGGAATCACGAAGCGCCCGATTCGTTCGCGGAGGTTTTTCCCATGTCGCTTACCCGGCGGAACTTCTCCTTGCTTCCTCTCGCCCTTCCGTACACCGTCACCTCCCGCGCCGTCGCCCAGGCGCGCACGCCGGAAGCCCGGATCAAGATCGATACCGATCGCGTGATCGGCGAGGTGCATCCTTACGTCTTCGGTAATTTTGCCGAGCATCTCGGGCGCTGCATTTACGGCGGGCTCTACGAAGAGGGCAGCCCGCTCTCCGACAGCGAAGGCTACCGGACGGACGTGATGGAAGCGGTGAAGGGCCTTGGCGTGACGCTGCTTCGCTGGCCGGGCGGCAATTTCGTATCCGGTTACAACTGGAAGGATGGGATCGGCCCCAAGGACCAACGCCCCACCCGGCCGGACCAGGCATGGGGCGATCTCGATTCCAACCGCTTCGGCACCGGCGAATTCCTGCGCTATTGCGAGAAGATCGGCGTCGCCCCCTATATCTGCATCAACGCCGGTCTGGGCACCGTGAACGAAGCGCGCGAATGGGTCGAGTATTGCAACGAGCCGCGCCGCACCTCCTGGGCGGATGCCCGCCGGCGCGACGGGCGGGAGAAGCCATGGGGAGTGAAAATCTGGGGGCTCGGCAATGAGATCGACGGCCCCTGGCAACTCGGCCACAAGAACTCGGAAGATTACGTAAAATTTGCCCGCGAGGCCGGCAAGGCGATGCGGCGCGCGGACGAGAGCATCCAGCTCATCGCGAGCGGTTCCTCGAACTTCGGCGGCAATGCCGATTGGATCGGCTGGAACCGCGATGTGCTCGAAGGGCTTAAGGGGGAGATCGATTACATTTCGCTCCACACCTATATCGGCAATCGCGAGAACAATTTCGAACGGTTTCTAGCCGCGTCCCAGGAGATCGACTATCGCATTGAAGTCGTGGACGGGATGATCCAGGCTGCGCGCAGCGGCCGCCGCGGCCAGCGGCCGATCCATATCGCCTTTGATGAATGGAATGTCTGGTACCGGGCGCGGGGAGGCAATACGGAGTTCGACACCGGGCGCACGCGGCTTGAGGAAATCT
>JADYZL010000195.1 GCA_020853155.1 Bryobacterales bacterium | reverse complement strand
CGACATTGGACGGCAGCAGCTTACGGTTGTTTGAAGCCTGCTCCTGTAAGCCGGCTCCGAAGGGCCCTCCTTCATCTCTGATACAGCATCGCGTCCCCGAAGGAACGCGTTCTTGACACAACCCCGCGCAGATCCGTACGGGCGCTGCTAACGCATACGGCTCGGTGGGTTCGCGTTTCGAAGGGCTTGGATGCTTGGCGTCAAAGCGCACTTGCGGATAAGGATGCAGGAGGACCGGCAGGGGGATGTAGCGCGCGGCTAATTGTTGCTTCCGCCCGGTCGCCAGGCATCCCCGCTGGCTGCGCCTTGCGAGCGCATGCCGCCAGTAGCCCATCAGCCGTTCCCGGAAGCGGTTCAGGCTCGCCCGGTTCCCCGGCACCCCGTGGTAGTTGATTTCGCCATCAGGCAACTCAATTCCCATCTCGTTACTGCAGCGGGCTGCTCAACCTCCGGTCTCCCCACTTCGGCACAGCTCACGATCACACCCAAGCAAAAGAAAGTGGTGCTTCCGCCGGACGCAGCCAACTGCAACTCTTGCAATCACTTCCAAGCCCGGAAAACCGTCGAAAGCGCGACAGTAAGTGTTGCCAAACGGCGTAAGCCAGTGGAAAGCGAAACCAACCGTCTCCCCACATTCGGCAACAAAATAGCCTCGCGAAGCGAGTCCATGGAGCGACCGCCTGTTCGCGGGCGCGACCCCGAATTCGCCATCAGGCGACGAGTCTGTCGGAATGAACGATTTTTCGCCGCTATACATACAATATCTGGTAGTTCCACACTCTGCTCACCACAGCATATGGGCACAAAAAATTTCATTCCGACAGACTCCGACTCAATTCCCATTTCGAGCGAGAACTTTCCCCGGTTCCCGCCGCTATACTCCCGATGGCACTACTCCAGCGCGCGGCAGCCGTGGGCGGCCCACGCCACATCACCCAGCGTGGCAATTTCAGCCGGGATGTCTTCGTTGACGACGAGGCCCGCTTCAGTTTCATGGGCCTCCTCGCTCGGTATTCCTCCGGGGCGCAACTCGAAATCCTTGGCTTCCGCTTGCGGATAAGGATGCGGATTACCGAGGGAAAGGGAACACGCGGCAGGTGGTGCTTCCGTCCGGCCGTCAGGCGATCGTGCTGGCGTGTGGCTGCTCATGCCACCCCTGCCGAGGTTCCGGTCGATGGGGGAGGCTTGCCCGCGAGCTTACACACGTCTGGCTCATGCCGCGCTGCGGGCTCACTGCGTGGGCTCGGGAGGTTGAACGGCATCGATGGTGGAGCAAGTGGGGATCCGGCGACGAATCACGCTGCCTCCATCTCGAAGCGCCACCCGGTGAATCGAAACGCCGTGATACCGCTTCGCTGGTGTCCGAATTCGGACACCCGTTTGCTCACGAGCGAACGTTACGTTTGCGAGCGAGCCGTCCTCCCAGCCTGTAACCTGAAGTATTTGCTTCAGTTGCCTCTATGGCACGTCGCGTGCCTCACGTTTTCGTAGGCTGCATCGCATGGATATCTCGCGCCCCGATCTCGCCAGAAAGAAGACCCTTCGCCGGATCTTCTGGATCGTTATTGCCGTACTCGCGGTGGGCGCATTGAGCTTGGCGGTCTCGCGGTTGAAACCGGCCGCCCCCACCGTCGAAGCCTCCACCGTCTGGCGCGACACCGTGAAGCGCGGCCCGATGCTGCGGCAGGTGCGCGGATTGGGCACGCTGGTGCCCGAGGAAATTCTGCTATTGCCGGCTCTGAGCGAGGGCCGCGTGGCGCGGGTGGTGAACCGCCCCGGCGTGGAAGTAACGCCCAATACCGTCATTCTCACGCTCACCAATCCGGACCTCGAAATCCAGGCCCAGGACGCCGAATGGAAGGTCCGTGAAGCCGAAGCGAAGACCGTGAACCTCCGGGTGGAACTCGACACCAAGCGTCTCGATCTGGAAGCCAACATGGCCAAGCTGCAATCGGAACTCGTGCAGGCGCGTCTCAAGAGCGAGCGGGACGACGCCCTCGCGAAAGAGGGTCTGGCCGTGATCCTCGACGTGAAAATTTCCAGGGCCACCAAGGAAGAACTGGAGAAGCGCTTCGATCTGGATAAGAAGCGCATCGAGATTTACGAAGATTCGGTGAAGGCGCAAATGGCCGCTCAGAGCGTCCAGATGGAGCAATTGAAGGCGGCCCTGGCGCTGGCTCGCGAGAAAGTGAAAAGGCTCACCGTCACCGCGGGCACGCATGGGGTGTTGCAGGAAGTGAACGTGGAAGTGGGCCAACAGGTGGCGCCGGGCACGCAGATGGCGAAGGTGGCGCAGCCGGAGACGCTGAAGGCGCAAATCCGCATTCCGGAGACCCAGGCCCAGGACGTCCAGATCGGCCAGCCGGCGCTGATCGATACCCGGAACGGCACGGTCGACGGCGTGGTGGCCCGCATAGACCCGGCGGTGATCGACGGCACCGTGACGGTGGATGTGCGCCTCACCGGAAAGCTGCCGAGCGGCGCGCGGCCGGACCTCAGCGTGGATGGCACGGTGGAACTGGAGCGCCTGGAGGACGTGATCTATATGGGGCGTCCCGCTTTCGGCCAGCCCAACAGCACCATCGGAGTGTTTAAGATGGAGGCCGACGGTCGGCACGCCTCGCGCGTCAACGTGAGACTGGGCCGCAACTCAGTGAACTTCATCGAAGTGCTGGAAGGCTTGCGCCCCGGCGACGAAGTGGTGCTGAGCGATATGTCGCAGTGGGACGCCTACGACCGCGTGCGGCTGAACTGAAAAGGATCGTTGGCAGTTTTATTAGGGGCAGTGTTAGAGAGGAGACGGCGAGACGCGATGAGCACGGCCAATGGGAACGATTCGTTGTTGACGCTGGATGGCGTCACCAAGCACTTTTTCACCGACGAAGTGGAAACGCACGCACTCGATAGCATTCACCTGCGGGTG
>JADYZL010000194.1 GCA_020853155.1 Bryobacterales bacterium | reverse complement strand
TTTGGGCTTCCAACTGAAGCAAAGACTCGTTCATGGAGGGCCTCCTATCTTAGCGTATAGTAACGCCCAGAGTAGCGCCACAAAAAAAGGAAACCCGCACAGTCTCCACTTCCACGTCGCGCACCCTTGATTCAAGGGCGCTCTCCAGACGCCGCAATTCTGCTTCACAATAGAGAGAAACCCTTTCGTAGAAGGAAGGCCCATGCTGATACTTGCATCGGCGTCGCCCCGGCGCCGGGAACTGCTGCTGAACGCGGGCATCCCTTTCGCGGTTCGCGTCCCGGATGTGGATGAGACCGTGCTGCCCGGTGAGAACGCCATCGACTATGTGCGGCGGATGGCCGAGCGGAAGGCGCTGACGGTGGCCATCGGCCCGGATGAGATCGCGCTGGCGGCGGACACCACGGTTTGCCTTGACGGGGCAATTCTGGGAAAGCCCGCTTCCGTGGGTGAAGCGAAGATGATGCTGAAGGTTCTCAGCGGCAAGACGCATGAGGTTCATTCCGGCATTTGCCTGCGCTACGGAGGCCGGACGCTGATCGATTGCGCCACCACGCGGGTGACCTTCGCAGCCATGACCGACGAAGAGATCGAGGAGTATGCGAGTAGCGGCGAACCGCTCGACAAGGCGGGCGCATACGGCATCCAGGGGGTAGCGTCGCGCTACATCACCGGCATTGAGGGCGACTACTCTAATGTCGTGGGGCTGCCCGTATCCCTCGTCTACCGGCGGATGCGGGAGTTGGGCTGGACGCCCCGGGAACTGCAAAACGAGGAATTGACTTCGGAGATCGTGGACCGGCTCTAGCGGCGGAATTTCTTCCTGAGCGTGGGACCGAATTCCCGAAGCAGGTTATTGCAGAAGCGGAAGCCAATCTGCGTGCTGCTGCGGATGAGGATGCTCTCCGCGGTTTGGCGGCTATCCGGCATCCATTGAGCGCCCACCACACCCGTCGTATACGCGCCCGCGAACGCGCCCCATGCAGGCGCCCAGGAGCCGTTATCGCGGCGCGTCATCCAGGTCTGCTTCAGAGCGTTGCGCACCTTCGCGCCCACGCCCGGCTGTTCCGCCAGGTAATAGCGCGGATCTTCGTGGAGCAGCACGGAACCCACCAGAAACTCGGTGCTCTTGTAGACGAGTCGCTGGCCCACGCGGTCCGCGAAGCGCCAGTTGTAAGTCTCGACGGTGCGCGGCCACTCGTTGGGGCTATCGCGCAGGGCGGCGAGGCCCGCGGTGAAACTGATCCGGGCGAGCGTCTCCGGCTGAAAGGTGCTTAGCAGCAAGAGTTTCGACTTTTCCTTTGTGGCGAGTGGCCGGTAGGGAGCTCCGGCGGGAACGCTCCGGTGGATGCGGCCATCCTCCACGGGGGCACTAACGGGCAGCATGGGCGCGGGCGCCGGATCTGCGCTTGCGACGGTTACCGGTGCTGACGGGGCTGCCGAGGCTTCGCTTACGCCGGAAGTCAGATAGGAAGGGAGAGGGGTCCGTGACGGCGGCTCCTCCGCCCAAGCGCAGGAACTGCATACGATTGCCGCCACGGCCAGAGAGCGGGTGGCGCAGCGCACCGAAGGTGAAAACGTGCGGGCAAATTGCATACGTGTTGAAATCCCCATTGCCTTCGCCCCGGATGGAACTTGCCTGCCCGTGTGGCGTTCCGCGTGGGACCATCATACTGCAAATCGGGGATGCACAGGCATCAACAATCCGGACATCCGGACCATGAGGGGAAGCGGCGAGGCCGCGGTGGTATCACGAAGCGCTTATGGCGCGAGGAAATAGCTCGCCTTCACCAGGAGGAAGGCGAGGCCGGCGAGGAAACCGATGGCGGCCTCGTACTCGCGGTTGTAGAGATACTGCGTGAACGCAAAACGCTGCTTGCCGGGGATGCGCCCGCGGTATGGAACCAGCAGGGGCACGCGGCGGGCGTAATCCGCGAAGCCGGGGAAGAGTTTGCGCAGGTGCTGCTCTTCCAGCGAGATGGCGGGCAGGTAGACCAGCAGAAAAACCGCGCCGAAGATCCAGGCAAGCGGCCACTCCCGCGCGGCATAGGCCATGCCCGCGGCCACGATCAGCGTTCCGGCGTAAAGCGGATTGCGAATGTAGGCGTAAGGGCCGCTCGTGGTGAGCGTGGAATCCTTGCGCAGGTGCCCGGCGGCCCAGCCGCGCAAGAGCAGGCCGGGCAGCGAAAGCAGCGCACCGAAGAGGACGCTCTCCGCGGTCGGCGCGGAAAACCAGGCAAACGCGGCAAGCAGGACAAAGCCGGCCGGAACGCGAAGACGGGCCACGAAATCGGCGTAACGTTTGGCGAAACCGGGGGAGGGCGCAGTTTGGGTCATTGGGTCTGCTCCATGGCGGCGGACGACGCCCCGCTTGCGTGCAGCGCGGCGCGCACCGCTTCGAACACGGTCTCCGGCGCGAGATTCCGCATGGATTCACTCTCCGCGTTCACGCGTTTATAGCTCACGGTGGCGGAGGAATCCCGCAAGGTGACGATGGAAGGGGATAGCGGCCCGTTGCGCACGGGGTCCGTGGGGCCGAAGAGCGCGACGCCGGGCTTGCCTAGAGCTGCCGCGAGATGAAGGGGTCCGCTATCAACGCCAACGACGGCGGCGGCGCAACGGGTGGCGTGAATCAATCCGGCTAGAGAGGAACTATGAGGAACGGCGCCCGCCATATTGCCGAGGCGGGGGAGGTCCGCCTCCGCGACGTTCATCACGAGGGGGATGCCTTCCTTCGCGGCCAGCAGCGCGGCCAGGCGCTGAAAGTGCGCAAGGGGCCACTGTTTGTTTTGCCATCCGGCGAACGGGCTGGCCAGCACGAAGGGGCCTTCCGGCAATGTGCCCTCCGGCTCTCCGGTGGGCAGGGTGCATGCGAGGCTGGAATCGACGACGCCCAGGGCGCGCATGAGATCGAGGTGCATCCCGGCGATGTGCGGCGCATCGGGCTGGATGCTGTGACCGTAGAAGAGGGCGGCGAGCGGCTCCCGGCAAGCGACGCGCGCGTAGCCGATGGTGGCTCTCGCGCCGGAAAACTTCGCCACGAGCGCGCTCTGGATGAGTCCTTGCAGATCAATGGCGAGATGATATCCAGCATCGCGCAGCCGACTCGCCATCGCCCACACACTGCCTTGTTCGCGATCGAACGGGATCACGCGGCGCAGGGCGGGATTGCCTTCGAGCAGCGGCGTCCAGCGCGGCTTCACGATCCAATCGATCGCCATGGCCGGGTAGCGCCGCTTCAGGCTCTCGACGGCGGGCAGCGCGTGGAGGATATCGCCCATCGCGCCCAGGCGAACCACCAGCACACGTTCGTTTCCGTTCAAGGAGAGGGTCGCGCTCATGAGCCGTTATTCCGAAGGATCCGCCAACGCCTGCTTCGCATGAATGTGGGCGATGAGATCGCGGCGGGCATCGGCATCCGCCGCGCGGTCGTCGTGCAACTCGGCCTTGCCGGCCACCATGCCCAGCATCGAAGGCGATTGCTCAAAGGCGACGACGCAATCCACCGCGCGGAGCGCCGCGGCCATCTCGCAGCGGGCCGCGAGGGGGAGCAGCGCCTCTTTCCCCGGTAGCACCGCCACCACATGCCATGCGCCTTCCACACGGCGCGCCGCCAGGCGCTCGGCGTGGCCCGCCAGCATGGGGTCGTACTCGCCGTAGGAGATCACGAGCCGCTTGCCATCCTCTTTCGCCTGCATGCCCGCGGCGAGGGCGTCATTGACGCTCTTGATTTTGTTTCTCGTATCCACAGCAATCTTTCATAAAGGCGCGAGCAGTCTCCGGAGGTAGGCCCAGAGCACGGCCCACCAGATAGTAACCCCAGCGCTTTGCCGTCCGCAGGGAGCGAAGCGTTGGGTCGTCCAGCCGTTCGAGTGGCAAGAGATCGTCAAGGCTCGCCACTGCGCATTCCTGCAAGAGCGGGAGAAGCGTGCGTTCCAGCATATCCGCTTTTTCGCCCGCGAGCACCACCAGGTTTGCCACCGACGCACGCCGGAATGCTTCGCTGAGCAGTTCGGCATCCGATTCGACGAAAACGGCTTCGTCGAGAGGCAGAGCGGCAATCCGCTGTCTTGCCGCGGGCGTTGCCTGAGCCACCACGCGCACCGTGACGCCCATTCCGGAGAGCGCTGTCAATTCCTTGACGCTGCCCGCGAAGCTGCCCACGAACAGGATGCGGAATTGCGCGAGATCGATGGCCGGGGGCGCGGATTCTGGCTGAGTGCTCATGGCAACTGGACGAGTTCGCAAGCCACGCGGGCGACGCGTTCGGGTGAGATCGCGGTCATGCAGCGATGGTCAATCGGACAATCTTTTAGCATACACGGGCTGCATTCGACAGGCTCCCGCACGATGCGGGTATGGCTGCCGAGCGGGCCGGTTTCTTCGGGGATGGTGGGGCCGAAGATGGCCACGGTGGGGACGCCCGCGGCGTAGGCGACGTGCATGCCGCCGGAATCGTTCGTGATGAGCACGCTTACGTTCGCGATGGCGCAGATGAAATCGTGCAGAGACGTCTTGCCCGCGAGGCTGCGCACGCGGACGCCCTGGGATTCGAGTGCGGCCTCAATGTTTCCCGCGAGATCCCGCTCCTGGGGCGTGCCGAAGATCGCCACGGCCGCGTTCAATCGCTCTGCCGTTTCCCGCGCGGCGGCGATGAAGCGCTCCGGCGCCCATTGCTTGGCGCGGCTATTTGCGGAGCCGGGTGCGATGGCCACTACGCGGCCGGACAAGCCCGCCTGGGCAAGCACCTCACGCCCGCACTCTCGCGATGCTTCGCTCAATTGCAAGCGGGGAACAGCTTCCCCGGGCAGGGCGGGGATGATCCCGAGGCGGCGCAGCAACTCGAGGTAGTAGAACACTTCGTGGCGGGGGATCTCGCCCTTTTGTGGAGGATTGACGGCATGGCGCAGGAGGATCCGCCGCCCGTCGCGCGCGTAACCCCGGCTATCGCGGATCCCGGCGAGACGAAGCGTGAGCGCGGACTCGAACGAATTAGGGAGGATGAGCCCGGCGTCGAAGCGATGGCTGCGCAACGCCCACGCTGCGCTCCAAACCGCCTGCCAGCCGCCCTCGCCCTTCGGGGACGGCAGGGCCACGACTTCATCGCACCAACCGGAGAGGCGATAGAGATCCGCGACGCTCGCCCGCGCGAGCACGACCAGTTGGGCAGAGGGTTCCGCCCGCCGGAGCGCCTCCAGCGCGGGAAGGGACATCACCGTATCGCCCAGCCAGTTGGGCGCTCGAACCGCCAGTTTCATGCCTGCTTTGCTATTTTGAGTCCTGTCTTGAGGGTAGCGCGGAATGGGTGGGATCTCCGGTTTCCGCTGGATGAGCATGGTGGATTCGGCGCGCCGATACGTGGCGCTCACCAGCCATCCGGCATCTTCTGCTTCGGCTTCTCCGGCGTGCCCCAACCTTCCGGAACCTGCTGTGGCTTTGCGGTGGCAGGCGGCTCTCCCCATCCTTCCGGCGCCTTGGGTTCCGGTGCTTTCGCGGGCTGCCCCCAGCCCTCGAGCGATGGGGCAGGGCTGCTACCCGAAGTTGGCGGGGATGCGGGGGATCCCCAGCCGGGCGCCGTTTCCGCAGGTGCGGGCGTGTTCCCTTTCACCGGGTTTGATTCCGATTTGCGGGCGTCTGCCACGGTACCGATGCCGAGGTATGGGTTGAAGGTGTAGTCGAGCGACACCGGCAGTTCGTCCGGGAAGCGGAGATTCCGGGTGAAGCTATAGGCGGGGTCGAGCGCCCATTGGCCCTGCGCGAGAATCCCCTGCTTGAGCGTGCGGTCGTCGAACCAGCCCCAGAAGGGCCGCGCTTTATTCGCAGCTTTCGCGACGCCGAGGAAGGCCGCGGGAATCGAAGCGACCGGGGTCAACGGACGATCTCCCAAGGGCGCATAGGTGTAATACTCGGCGAACATCCGTTCCGCGCGCCCGGAGCCATCGATGGCGCGCAGCCACCAATGCTCATAGATGGGGAGCAGCGCATAGCCCACTTTCTCCGCGCCCGTGTGCATGGGGCGCTCGGCCTTGCCTTTGTAGACATAGGTGATGCCGGTGGAGCCGGGCAGCCATTGCTGCACAACGGAATCGTAAAGAGAAAGCTTGCCATCCGCCGCGCCGGCCACGCCGTGCCCGCCCGCTTCGATGAAGATCATCGGGTGGGAGCCTTCGTACAACACGAGAGCGCCGTCGAGATTCTGGGCGCGCTCGCCGATGCGGTCGTCGCTCACGTAGCTGAACAGCAGATTGTGCGCCAGGGACTCCATGGCTTCGAGCTTCCCGTAGGTTGTGCCATCCTTCCGCACGGCGAGGATCAGGCCTTCGTTGTCATTCTCATGGCAGGTGCCCAGTGCGCAGACGTCGGAGTAGTCGCGCGGGTGAAAGAAGTTGTAGTGGAGGAACCAGTGCGTGGCCGTTTCCATCACGGCGTAATAGACGTATGCCTGCGAGGAGCCCTTGCCGAGGTTGTCCCAATTGTTGTCGCCGTGAAAATCGCCGTCGTAATCGAAGCGGGCGAGAGAATCCGCCGTCACCGTGAACCAGGTCTCCTGGGCGATGAAGGGGGCGTAGTGCTCCACGAGCGGGAAATAGGGGTCCGTCGAGCGGGGCTCGTCCGGGAAAGTGTAGAGTTCCGCCGTTCGCGTGGAGGGGGCTCCGGCCTCGACGTTCAGCGTGACTTCGCCCGCCATGCCGTCCTTGCTTGCCTGGAGGCGGTAGCGGCCCGGCTTTTCAGGCGCGGTATAGAGATAGCAGCTTTTCAGGGTGAAATTCTGCACCGTGCCGAGGATATCCCGCCAGCCGCCGGTGCGCTCCCGGATGTAGTCGCGCTGGTTGAAGTCCGGGCACTGGTAGGCTTTCGAGACCCAGCCGGAGTTCTTATCGGCGAACACGAGGTAGGCGGCGTCGAGGGGGAGAAGGCCCTTCTGTTCGCTACCGTCCTTCGAGCGCAGCGTGCCGTAAATTTCCACCTTGAGAATGGCTTCTTCGAGCGGACGCACCTTGCCGGAGGCGGGCTCGATCATCCGCACGCGCACTTCATCGATGAAGGTTTGCGCTGGAACGCTTCGCACGGCGCTGAGCGCACCGATGCACAGGCAAACGGCGCCAAGCCAGCGGAGAGAATCAAACCGAAGGCGCATAGCAATATCGTAACTGCATTCGATGCCGCAACTAAGCCGCGGTTCCAGGCACGAAACGCGGCTGGTCCTGTGCCGGGGCGATTCTACCAGTGCTCTTCCTGGGGTACGGCGCTTTCCGTCACCCAAGTCACAAGATCGAATTCCTCAAGAGAACCCTCCGCCAACCTCAGGATGATGTCGGTTGCCGATTCCTGAGTTGCATTCAAGCGCCACCCGTTCAACTCCAGAAAAACCGCCATGCAAGCAAAGGCCACCCGTTTATTCCCGTCCACAAATGGATGATTGCGTGAGATGCCGTACGCATAGGCCGCAGCCAGTGCAAAAAAATCCGGCTTGCCGTAAGCAGCCAGGTTGTGTGGGCGCGCTAAGGCGGATTCGAGTAGCCCCGTATCCCGCACCCCAGAACTGCCACCGTACTCCGCGATCAATTCGAGATGCATGGCGCGGACAAGGGGTATTTCAAGAAAACGGATCACCAGGAGTCTCCGGTTGCGACAAAGGCGGATACTACCATGAAGGAACGAATAGCAGATCAACGCTATTTCGCGAGTTCGCGAAGCGTATCGCGATAGCGCGAGCGAACCCGGCGGAATGCTTCCATCCCCGCTTCGAAATCGGGATTGTACGGGGTGAACTGAATGCCATCGGCGGTCTCCGTGGCATGAAGGATAACGCCTTCTTCTTCCACGCGAAGCGCGCGAAGTATCTCCTTCGGGAGAAT
>JADYZL010000193.1 GCA_020853155.1 Bryobacterales bacterium | reverse complement strand
GGCTCCTGATTGTTCTGGTGGGCATGGTGCTGACCGTGCTGATGCAATCTTCGGGCGCGGCGATCGCCACGACGCTCACCGCGCTCAGTGTCCACTCCGTGAGTTTCGATCAGGCGGCGCTGGTGGTAATCGGGGCGTCGATCGGCACCACATTCACGGGCGTGTTCGCCTCCATCGGGGCCAGCGTGCCGGCACGGAGAACGGCGTTCGCCCTTACGCTATTCACGATCTTCGCCGGAGCGGGCGTGTTTCTCGCGATGCCGCTCTTTCTGAAGGTGCTTTTCCGGGTTACGGACGCGGCCGGGCTAAACTCGGAGCCCCTCCGACTGGCGGCGTTCCACACGGCGTTCGTCGCGGTGGGCATCGCGATTGTGCTGCCATTCACGAACCAGCTCGCACGCGTTGTCGAGCGGCTTCTTCCAGACAAAGGTCCAGCGCTGACGGCGCATCTGGACGACTCCATTCTGAGCCTGCCGGCGGTGGCGCTGGAGGCGGTGGCGCGGGTGCTGCGGGGAGCGGCGGTGGAGGCCTTCGACACGCTCCTCGAAGCAATGTCCCAACCCCCCGGCGATGCGCGGATCGGGCGATTGGAGCAAGCGATGTTGACAACGCAGGAGTTCTTCAGCCACATTCCGGCACAGCCGGAACACGCGGAAGCGGCATCCACGCGGGAAGCGCTATTGCATGCCATGGATCATCTTGTCCGCCTGGGCGCGTACTTGCGTCCCGCGGAGAGCGTGCAGGCAGCCCTTCGAGACCCGCATCTGGAAGAACCGGCGCGCGTGGCTCGTGAGGCCATTCAACAGGCGAGGGATGGACTGCACGGTGGATTACGGAATGGCTGGCTGAAGATCGTGGAGAAGCGCGCGCGGTTTCTACGGGATTGGAACGCGCGGGAGCGGCCCCTGCTTCTGGAGCAAACCGCAGCCGGATCGACGCCCGCGATGGATACCTTGCACGCGCTCGATACGATGCGCTGGCTCGCGCGGGCGGTGGACCATGTGTCCCGAGTCTGCCATTATCTTCGGGAACGGGAATTCGACGAATCCGCTTCGGAGCATGAACGCCGCCTCGCCTGACTGCCCTGGATGGCGGGGCCGGGCGGCATGGGCGGCAGTAGTCGCCGGACCCGAAGCCGCTCGCAGTTGAAGTGGGGCGGCCCGCACCCGACAATGGAAGTGTTTCCATGTTTGCGAAACGCGCCGTTCGAACGTTCTCCGCCGCCGCCGTGATGGGGGCGCAGGTGCTGGTCTGCCTGCTGACGTTGGGTTCCCACGCGGCCGCTTCCAGCAAGTATCAGGAGTTCAGCGATTTCACAACACCGCTGCCTCTCAAGAAGGGAGATGTGCTGGTGCTGGGGATCGTCGGCGGCTGGGAGCGATGGGACCGGGAACGTATCGTGCGCACGATTGCCCTGGATGTGCGAGGGAAGCACTACGAAGGAGTGTACGCGGAGACCGTCGAGAACCATCGGATGGAACTGGCGCGGGAACTGCTGCACAAGGCGCTCGATACGAATCGCGACGGCACGCTGGACGCGAACGAGAAAGCCAGCGCCAGGCTCATCCTTTACGGCCAGAGCCTGGGTGGTTCGGCGGCGGTCCGTTACGCGAGGGAGTTGGGGGAGCAGGGGATTCCGGTGCTGCTTCTCGTGTGCATCGACAGCTACGGATTGGGCGCGAGCCTGGTGCCCCCGAACGTGAGCGCCGCGTTGAACATCTACCAGCGCGACCATCTCTTTATCAAGGGAGAAGCGGACTTCGCGGCGGAGGACCCATCACGCACTCGCATTCTCGGCAACCACCGTTTTTACTACCGGGGTAAAGGGGTGGACGACCTGGGCGTGCAGGACTATGCGGAGGAACCCTGGATCCGCCGTGTCTTCATCGGTTCTCATTTGAAGATTGAGTACGACACGCGCGTGAGGAAGATGGTGCGGGATGCGGTGTTCAACGCCATTCCCACGGACCGCCGGACCGGCGGCGCTGCCGCATCGATTCCAGCGAGCGTCTCCCCGTAGGAGTTCCTTCGCTTGCTTTCGGCCCCTCCGCCTGCATTGCGGCCCTCGCGCGGGAAGCCATCCATGGGGCGATGAGGAAATCTGCTAGCATCGGCGCATGCGTGTTTTACGTCTGGGAGCCCGTGGGGCGCCGGTGCGCCGATGGCAGTTTTTTCTGATTGGGCAGGGATTCTACTCGGGCTTGGCGGATGGGGATTTTGGACCCGGAACCGATGCGGCAACGCGCGCGTTTCAGGCGCGATGGCGGCTCAGCGCGGATGGGGTGGTGGGCAACCAGTGCTACGGGCAGGCGATGCTGCTGGGGTTTGACGCCGCGCGGGATGAGGACTTGAGCGAGAGCGGCCCCAATTTTCCGCCTCCCCCGGATTTTGAACCCCTCGTGAGCAATGCGGAGCGGCAAGCGGTTTTTGGCCGGTATGAGTTTGAATCCGCTCCTCTGCCGCACGATCCGGATGCAGTGCGGGTGTTGGGCACGTGGGAGCAGGAGAACATCGCCTGGGTGAATGTGCCGCAACTGGCCGGGTTCAAGAACGCCAAACGCAACGGGGATATCCAGTTCCACAGGCTCGCCGCTCCGCAACTGCAAGCGTTGTGGAAGGCGTGGGAGGATGCGGGGTTGCTGGGGCGCGTTTTGAGCTTCGACGGCAGCTACGTTCCGCGATTCGTTCGAGGCAGCCGCACCGTGCTGAGCAACCATGCGTTCGGCAACGCTTTCGACATCAACGTCAAGTGGAACAAGCTGGCCGCCGTGCCCGCGCTGGTGGGCGAGGAAGGATGCGTTCGCGAGCTGGTGACAGTGGCCAACCGGCATGGCTTCTATTGGGGAGGCCACTTCCGGCATCGCCTGGATGGGATGCATTTTGAAGTGGCGCGGATCACCGGCTGACGGGGCTGCCGGCCGTTAATCGAGCGCTTCGTTGAGCAGCGCGGCCAGCCGGACGCCCGCCTGGGCGATGCGCCGCTTGACGAATGGCCCGTGGAGATACACGTAGCGGTATCCCAGCTTTCCGTTGCCGATCCGGTAGAGTTCCCGGCGGTAGGCGAAAGATTCGG
>JADYZL010000192.1 GCA_020853155.1 Bryobacterales bacterium | reverse complement strand
TTGGGCGTTCGACCCTGGGCGTTTACACACCCGGCTGGCTTATGGCGCCCTTTGGGCTCTTCGCGGCGATTGGGCATGGGGGTGGTGCGGTTTGGGTGGCTGAGGAATTGCATGGGCGGGGAGTCTCTGATGCGGAATGGGCCTGTTATTGCGTCCGTTTGATCTTAATGGCGGGGATGGTGGATTCATGCGATGCGAAGGGCCTTGCATAGACTTGGCGCGGCTTTCGGGGTGCGTAAGGGATTGTGTGCATTGGTCTTGTCCGCTTGTGCCGGGTGCAATATCATCGCCGGTCAGCTTCTTTCCGCAAGCATGCGGGCACCGGCGGAAGAGGCAGTTCCGGGGAAGAATTCCGGTTGGGCCGCGATGGCCGCTTCCGCATCGAGAAAGCCCCGCTCGATGCAGCGTTCGATGCAATCGCGCTTCCACCGGAGAAAGTCGCGCAGGCCGCCAAGGGGTTCCGCCGGCGCAATCGTCAGCACGCTCATTTCCGCCGCGGTTGAAAAATCATGCCGTGATACCGCGCGCATCAGCTTGCTTGCCATTCGCCCGCCGGGGAAGGGAAGCGTGGGCAGACAGTGGATGGCAATCGCCCGGCCGCAACCGAACTCGGCGGCCGCCCACAGCGGCAACGCCTGCACGAGGCCGCCGTCGGTGTAGAGCGCGCCCTGCAACCGGTAATGAGGGAAAAGCGCCGGCACCGCGCAACTCGATGCCAGATGCCGCCAGGTTACGTCCGGCGCGCGCGCCAGCACGGGACCGAACGGGCGCAACCGCGTCAGCACCACACCAAACGGCACCCGAGGGGTAAAATGACCATGCATCTCGCGAATCCATTCCTCAAGAAACGGTACGCTCAGCAGCCCGGCCCGCCAGTGCGCGGGTGGGTGAAATGCGATCTTGCCAGCAGCCTGCGCACTCAGCCATCGCTCAATCAACTGGCCGGACTCAATTCCCCCGGAGATCATCCATCCGTTCAACGAACCTACACTCGCACCGACCACTGCGTCCGGCGCAAAGCGCGGGGCCAGCGCCTTCCACGCCCCCGCATGATACGCTCCGAACATCCCACCTGCCGATAGCACTAACGCCGTGCGGGACAATGAAGGTAGTTCGTGAGGAATCGGCATCTTCGAGCAAATCGTCCGGCGCCTTGCTTGAAACGAAGTGTATCGCGGGAAGCGGCTCCCGTTATAAGGTGGAGGTTTCAGGGGAGAGCCCGCGCGAGCAGCGCACACGGAATATGAAAATCGTCATCCGGCATCAGAGGAACTGGAAAGCGGGATTATGCCTGGCCGCGGCCATGGCGCTCGGAACGACAATGGGACAATCGGAAACAGCCCCTCCGCCACGGCCGCCCATGCAGGCGCGGTCGATGGTGATCACCACGCATGGGGTCGCCGGCGCAAGCCAGACCTTGGCCGCCGCGGCAGGCGCGCGCGTTCTTGAAGACGGCGGCAACGCGATCGACGCCGCCATCGCCGCCAACGCCGTGATGGGCGTTGTGGAGCCGGAAAGCAACGGAATCGGCGGGGACCTGTTCGCCCTCATCTACATCGCCCGCGAAGACAAGCTCTACGCGCTCAACGCCAGCGGCTGGAGCCCCAAAGCCATGACGCGGGAAGCTTTGCGCACCCGCGGCCACGCCGCCATGCCCGAAACCGGCATTGACTCCATCACCGTCCCCGGCGCCGTCGCCGGTTGGCACGCGATGCGCGAACGCTTCGGTTCGCTTCCCTTTTCCCGGATCCTCGCGCCTGCCATTCGCTATGCAGACGATGGCTTCCCGGTGACCGAACTCATCGCCGCGGATTGGGAGAGCGGGGTTGGAAAGCTCTCGCGGCAAGCGCATGCGAAGCAACTCTACCTGCCCGGCGGTGAAGCGCCGAAGGTGGGCGGCATCTTCCGCAATCCGGATCTCGCGCGAAGCTACCGCCTCATCGCCGAACACGGGCGCGACGGTTTCTACAAAGGGCCCGTCGCCGATGGCATTCTCCGCCTGATGCAGGAAGAGAAAGGGCTGATGACCGCGGCGGACCTCACCGAATTCGAACCCGCCTGGGTGGACCCCATCTCTACCACCTACCGCGGCTGGACCGTCTACGAATTGCCTCCCAACACCCAGGGCATCGCCGCGCTGATGATGCTGAACATCCTCGAAGGCTTCCCCATTGGCACGCTCGGGCACAACACCGCCGAGACGCTGCACCTGTTCATCGAAGCAAAGAAGCTCGCCTACGCGGACATGCTCGAACAGGTGGGAGACCCCCGCCTCACCCGGATCCCCGCGGCTGCGATGCTCGCAAAGAAATACGGCAAAGCGCGGGCCGCCGAGATCGATCGGAACAAGGCAAATTGCACGGTACTTCCGGCGGACCTCAAGCATATTGCCCAGCTTCCCGGAGCGGACACCATTTACCTCGCGACGGCGGATCGCGAAGGCAATATGGTCTCTCTCATCCAGAGCATCTATCTGAGCTTCGGCAGCGGACTCGTAGCCCCCGGAACGGGCTTCGCCTTGCAGAACCGAGCCGGCCTCTTCACGATGGCGGAGGGCAAGCCGAACACGGTGGCGGGCCGCAAGCGGCCGCTGCATACCATCATTCCGGCGTTCATGCGCAAGGGCGACACAAAGATCGCCTTCGGCATCATGGGCGGATGGAACCAGGCGCAGGCTCACGCGCAATTCGTCTCGAACGTGGTGGACCACAACTTCAACATGCAGTGGGCGCTCGAAGCTCCCCGGTTCACGAAAACGACGTTTGAAGGCTGCGACGTGGAAATGGAATCCCGCATCCCGGAGCGCGTTCTCGAAGGCTTGCGGGAGAAGGGCCACCTGGTAACCGCCGGCAATCCCTTCGATTCGAAAGTGGGCAACGGGCAAGCGATCCTGCGCAACGCCGAGGGCGTCCTCTTCGCCGGTTCAGACCCCCGCAAGGACGGCAGCGCCATCCCAGCGAACCCGGCCCCGTAACGCGCGGAGCGCTACCGCGAAAGCGACACGATCGATTCCTCGGAGAAGCTCGCAGAATCTTTCGTGGCGGACTCCGTGCCAAGATTGAAGAGACAGCGCTTCCGGTCATCATTGTTGCGCAGCGCGAGAATTGGCAACCATGAATTCGCGATTGCCGGGCTCATCGCTCTCCCCAGTTGGCGCCTGTTCCTCCGTTGCATGAGCCAATCCCTTTCCGTAAGATGAGTCATGCACCGCCGCCACTGCCTTCGTCTGATGAGCACCGTTCCCCTGCTGGGCGCTCCGGCCCCGCTTCCCGCGGCGGAAAAAGCCGCTTTCTTCCGCCCTGCGATCTGCGCGTATTCCTTCCGGAATGAACTCAAGAGCGGCGAGATGACCTATGCGGATATCCTCCACATGGCCGCCGATACGGGCGCCGATGGCGTGGACCTCACGGCATACTGGCTTCCCAACACGGAGGACGAAACGCTCTTCGCATTGAAGAAATTGGCCTACAAGTTGTCCGTGCCGATTTACTCCGCCGGCATCCGCGCACGCATGGCACAGCCCACGGCCGCCCTCCGGGATGCCGAGGTGGAATCCGTACGCCAGTGGCTGGACGCGGCGCAGCGCCTCGGCGCGAGCCAGATACGGATATTCGGCGGTGACGTGCCGAAAGGAGCCACGGAGGAACAGGCATCCACCTGGGCGGTGGAGACGCTGAAGCGCTGCGCGGACGAAGCGGCGCACAAAGGCATCATGCTTGCCGTGGAGGACGACGGTGGCATCACCACGACCGCCGAACAAACGCTTCGCCTCGTGAAGGGCGCCGCGTCTCCCTGGGTTGGCGTGAATCTCGACGTCGGGAACTTCGAGACCGATGCCTACCGGCAGATCGATCTCTGCGCGCCGCTTGCCTGCAACGTACACATCAAATCCCGCGTGCGGCAGAACGGAAAGGAGGAAAGCGCGGACTGGGCGAGAATCCTGGGCATGCTGCATCGGCACGGCTACCGTGGCTACCTGGCGCTTGAGTATGAGCTGGAGAGCGATCCGCGAACGGGTGTGCCCAAACTGATAAGGCGCCTTCGCGAGGCGATTCAGCGGGCGTGATCGCCGCCGCCTGCGGCCGTTCCTCGCCTGGCTGGTGTGCAGCGCCCGACCCCCACTCCGAACAATCGCGCTCCCCAGTCCGCAAGGCAGCCAGATGTTCCTGCGCGCGGACGTCTGTACTTCGCGCGGATTCATGCGCCAACCAAATGAAGCCTGCCCATTCCCGCTGTTGATACGATGGCAGGCGGGTTGGCGCTTTCGCGGGAAACCGCGATGCCCCGTATGTTTCGTGGGTATCGCGGCGTTCCATCGACGCCCAACTTCAGCAGAAGATGAAGGAGAAAGACGTGCGACCGATTGCCGCGCTGGTTGTGATCGTTCTCTTGGCGGCGAGCCTTC
>JADYZL010000191.1 GCA_020853155.1 Bryobacterales bacterium | reverse complement strand
TTCACGCGGATGAGTGTGGGCGAAGCCCCGTTCGAGAGCGGCCCCTGCACCTGAACGCGGTGCCCCAACTCGCGGAGCCGCGCAATCGCCGCGCCCGGAATGCGGCTTTCAAGCAGCAAACGTCCGCGTTCGAATTCGTTGCCCGCGAAACTCGCGAAGTAATGCTTCGATTGAAAGCGCGGCGCTTCCACGGCGTGCTGCGCATCCATGCCGAATTCGATCACATTCAGCAACACCTGCAGCAGCGATTGATCCTGGTTGTCGCCACCCGGTGTCGAAAGCACCATCACCACTTCGCCGTCCTTGAGGACCATCGTGGGGGATAGCGTCACCCGCGGGCGCTTCCACCCCTCGATCCGGTTCGCATGGCCCGGCGCCATCACGAAACTCTGCAGCCGGTTGCTGAGCGGGATTCCCGTGCCGGCCACAATCACCGAGGGCAGCCACGCTCCACTCGGGGTTGCGCTGAAGGCGTTGCCCCAGCGGTCCACCACATTCACGCAAGTGGTGTCCATGTCGAAACTCTTGCCTCTCGAAACGGGGAACACCGGCTCTTTACCGGGATGGCCGGGGCGATACTCCATGGACGCTTTGTTCGGATCGATGAGCGCGGCCCTCTGCTTCCCATAGCTCGCGCTCAGCAACACCGTTTCCGGGATCTGAGAGAACTTGGGATCCCCATAGAAACCGTCCCGATCGGCGAAGGCGAGCTTGAACGCCTCGGTGAGCGTGTGGATATACTCTCCGGAATTGTGGCCCATCGCCCTCAGGTCGAAGTTCTCCAGAATGGCAAGGGTCTCGAGCATCACGGGGCCTTGCGTCCAGAAGCCGGGCTTGAGAATATCGTAGCCCTTGTAGCGAAATACACGGGGGTGGTCGAGGTCCGCTTTGAACGCTGCCAGATCGCTGTAGCGGATCAACCCGCCATTGGCCCTTGAAAAGCCATCGATCTTGCGGGCGATTTCACCCCGGTAGAAGTAGTCTCGAACCGCCTGGATCTTCTGCTCGCGCGTGCCCTTGGCATTCGTCTCCGCCGCCACCATCGCGCGCAGTGTCGCCGCAAGATCCGGCATGCGGAAGAGTTCCCCAGCCCTGGATGGTTGTCCGCCCGGATAGAAGAACGCCCTTGAGGAAGGCCAATTGCGCATCACGCGCCATTCGGCATCCAGCATGTAAGCGAATTCGAAGCCCATCGGAAAGCCTTCGGCGTGTTCGATCGCCGGTGCGGCGATATCCGCGAATCGCAGGGTGCCGAAATTCTTGAGCGCGAGCAGGATGCCATCCACTACGCCGGGCAATGGGGCGGAAGTAATTCCATGCGCCGGGATGGGCGCGAGCGTATCTGTCTCCTCCGGTTCAGTCTCCCATTTCTCGGGCTTCCGCTTTTCAAAAAAATCAACGGTCGCCAGCGCTGGAGCCGTGCCAATGCCGCTTACGACAATCGGGGCCTTGCCCTTGAGCTTGATGATAAAGGGCGCTTCCCCTCCCAGGCCGAACCGGCTCTGCTCCACCACCGCCGCGGTCAATGTGGTGGCAACCCCGGCATCCACGGCGTTGCCGCCTTTGTCGAGCATCCGGATTCCCGCCTCCACCTGCAGGTTGTCACCCGCCGCCACCATGTCGTGCGTGCCGCGCACCGGCGGGAAAAGCGTGAACTGCGCGTAGAGCAAGGAGCCCAATGCGAAAAACACGAGCGCGCCCAGCCGCCTATTCACTGGTCTCATACATGGTTCTCCCACTGGCGGATTCCACGAGGTTTCTGTATTTTCTCAGTATTTCGTACATCACCACGCCGCCTGCCGTAGCTACATTCAGCGAGTGCTTCAACCCAAGCATGGGAATCCGGACACAGACATCGCAGGCAGAAAGCAACTCCGCCTTCAACCCGTCCACCTCATTACCGAACAAGACGCAGACGGGGAACTGAGGTTTCCAATAGAACAGATCCACGGCGTGCGCATTCGTTTCAAGCGCCACCAACTCATGGCCTTTCGCACGCAATTCCGAGAGCAATTCGAGCGGTTGCTCCACGTGGCTCCACGGCACCGCCTCCTCCGCTCCCAGCGCGGTTTTCGCCACACCGGGTTGGGTCGGCTGCGGTGTAATGCCGCAAAGATAAATGTGCTCAATGGCGGCGGCATCGGCGGTCCGGAAGAATGCTCCCACGTTGTACATGCTGCGAACGTCATCAAGGAGGAGAGAGACCGGAATTTGCGTCAGCGCGTCGTAACGCTCCGCTCCGCGAGTGGCCTGGAACGGCACTCGTTCACTCATGGGAGGGATGCCTCTCTTCCCTGCGCCGGTGCTTCCGGGATCGGATCGGATGGATAACGAAGGTTGAGCGGGATGGGCCGCGCCTCATCCACGCACAGGGAGATGCGGCCGTGAGAGTAGTAGCGCAAACCGTATTCGATTGCGCGGTGGCTGTTGCCGATGCAGTACTCGGAGGCGCGCGGCTTAAGGCGTTCCCATAGGCCACGCGCGCTCGCTTCCTCGCCCAGAGCCCGGAATGCCGTCCCTTTCAGAATCGTGACGTTCACCGTCGCAATTAGCAGGATCGCCATGAGCGCGGCCGTCCGCCGCTCGGACCTCTCAAAAAAAAACACGGCGGCGGCCCCAGCCACGGAAGGCGCCAGCCATTGCCAAGCAATCGCATCGAACTCCGTGCGCCGCAAACCATCCGCCAGCGCCTCGGGAAGTACACTGCCGGCCAGCGCGTAAACGGCGCTCAACAGTACAACCAGGCTAAGCGCAAGGGGCGCTCGCGGCATCCGGGCCAGCGCGAGGCCGAGCAGCGCCGTGAACGCGGGCAGCAAGGGCAGCAGATAACCCGGCAGCTTGTTCGTCGATGCGGAAAAGAACAGGAACCCGAACAGTGCCCATGCCGCGAAATACCGGGCATGCGGATCACGCCACATCGCACGTTCGAACCATCCCACCATCAAGGGAATCGCGGGAACCAACAACCCCAGCAGGATCGGAACGTAAAACCAGAACGGCTGCACGTGCTGCAATTCCGGCGAGAAGAAGCGGCTCACATGATGCTTCCAGAAAAACTCATCCACGAACGCGCTGCCGTTACGCGCGTAGCAGAATGCATACCAGGGGATGGATACAATGGCGAACGCGCCGAGCGGCGCCGCCCGCAGCCAATCGCCAATGCGCCGCCACCCGAACGCCAGCAACGGCGCCGCGAGCACCAGCGGCACCAGTCCCTTGGCGAGGCTCGCCGCGGCAAAACATGCTGCGGACCAAGGCAGCAGCCGCTGCTCTCCCCGGAGCGCCCATGGCATCGCCAGCAGCATGCCGGCGCCGAAGAATACGGTAAGCGGCAGATCTGTCACCGCCGCATGGCTGAAGCCGAGCCAGCCCACGGAGATCGCCAGCATCACCGCCGCGCCCATCGCGGGGCGCGCGCCCAGCAATCGGTTCAGGCCCAGGTAATATCCCGCAAGAGCCAGAATGCTCAGCAACGCAATCGGAAATCGCGGGCCCACGGTATCGCCTAATCCGAGCGTGAAGCCACCGCCGATCAGCCAGTAAAGCAGCGCCGGCTTCTCAAACCAGGGCTCACCAAAAAGCCGGGGAGTCACCCAATCTCCCGATTCGAACATCGCCCGCCCGATATCGGCATAGCGAGGCTCATCCGGGCCGATCAGCCCCGCGCGGTTCAGACCAAAGAAGAAAAGCAGATATGCGCAAACACTCAGCAGAAGGAGGGCTAGAATCCGTTGACGCGCCACGCTCTCTAGTATAGGTTTCACCCGGGCGTGCAAGAGAAGCTTCGGCGCGGAGAGCCAACGTTCTCCGTCACCGGATTCAACGCTCTGAGATCTATACTTAACTCTTTAGCCGCCGTTCGAGGAGGTCTCCATGCGCGCCGGAAAGTGTATCCGCAATCTTGCAGCCGCTTTGCTCATTGCCCTGCTTCCAACCACCCTTGCCATCGCTCAGAGCGACTTCGATTCCAAACTCGAGGAGTTCAACGAAATCGCCGTCAGCAGCGAAATGGTGATGGTTCCGATGCGTGATGGAACCACGCTTGCCACCAACGTCTACTACCCAAAGCACCAGCCCGGCCCCTTCCCGGTGATCTTCGTGAAAACCCCCTATCTCTTTGGGCCGCTCACGGAGAGTTCCGTGGAGTTTCCACTGGAGGCGATCAAACGGGGTTACGCCTACGTGGTGCAGAACGAACGCGGCCGCTACTACTCCCGGGGCGATTGGGAACTCCTGGGAGATCCCGCGAAGGACGGCTATGATTCGCTCACCTGGCTGGCCGCGCAGAAATGGTCAAACGGCAGTGTCGGCACCTATGGCTGCTCATCCACGGCGGAGTGGCAAATGGAACTCGCCGCTCAGAATCATCCCGCACACAAGGCCATGGTCCCAATGGCTGCCGGGGCAGGCATCGGGCGGGTGGGCGAGTTCTATGAACAAGGCAACTGGTACAAGGGCGGCGTCCACCAGACGCTCTTCACGGTCTGGCTCTATGGCGTCCAACAGAATCTGAGGCCGCAGTTCCCGGATGGTCTGTCTCAAGAGCAATTGGAACGCTTGCGCAAGATGTATGACCTCGCACCGAAAATGGCGCCCGTGGACTGGAAGAAGCAGCTTCGCAAACTACCCGCGATCGATTGGCTGCGCAGTGCGGGAGCAAACGAAGGCCCCGGCGCGGAACTCATGACGTGGAAGCCCGATGATCCCCGCTGGTACAAGGGCGGCCTCTACCACGACGATCAGGATTTCGGGGTGCCCGCCTTCTGGTTCAACAGTTGGTTCGACGTCAGCCAAGGTCCGAACCTGGCGCTCTTCAACCATATCCGCGAAAAGGCCAGCGACCCCGAAGTGCGCGATGGGCAATACCTGCTGGTGGCGCCCACGCTCCACTGCGCCTTCGGCCGCATCCCCAAGCGCAAGGATCTCACCGTTGGCGAACTGAATGTGGGCCGCGCCTATTTCCCCGTAAACGACATGGTGTTCGCGTTCTTCGATTATTATCTCAAGGGCGCGAAGAATGCCTTCCCGGAGAAAACTCCACGCGTGCAGTACTACACCATGGGCAAGAACCAATGGGAGATCGGCTCTGCCTGGCCGCCGAAGGAGGTCGTGCTCACCGAGTTCCACTTGTCCAGCGGGGGTAAAGCGAACAGCCTTTTTGGCGATGGTGTCCTCGGCAAGACAGCACCCACGGGCGCGCCTTCCGACAGCTTCACCTATGATCCGATGAATCCCGTGCCATCTCTTGGCGGGGGCGTTTGCTGCAACGCCGGCGCCTCGCTCGGCGGAAGCTACGACCAGCGCGAGATTGAAGCCCGCGCCGACGTGCTGGTTTACACCTCCGCTCCCCTACCCGAGCCAATGCAAGTTACAGGCAGCGTCTACGCCAACCTCTTCGTCTCTTCCGACGCAAAGGATACGGACTTCACGGTCAAGCTCGTGGATGTCTATCCCGACGGAACGGCTTACAACATCGACGACACCATCCTCCGCGCCCGCTATCGGGAGGGGTATGGCAAACAGGTCTTCATGGAACCGGGAAAGGTCTATGAATTGAAGCCCACGCCGATGTCAACCAGCTACGAGTTCCAGAAGGGCCACCGCATCCGCGTGGAAGTGGCCTCGAGCAAGTTTCCGCAGTACATGCGGAACCTCAACACGGGCGGAAACAACTATGACGAAACTAAAGGAGTGGTCGCGCACAATACCATCCATCACTCGGCGCAATACCCTTCGAAAGTGATTCTGCC
>JADYZL010000190.1 GCA_020853155.1 Bryobacterales bacterium | reverse complement strand
ACGTCTCCGCCGATTTCTGGTACGACGTGCGAAAGCTGATCAAAGAACAGTTCTCCGAAAATCTGTTTGTGTTTCCCATGACCGGCGCGGCGGGAGACCAGTCGCCCCACTTCCTCTTCCGCCGCCGCGCTGACGAGAGGCTGCGCGAACGGCTCGGGGTATCGCAAACGGAAGAGATCGCCCGCCGGATTGTGAACGCCGTAAACTACGTCCTGCCCGCGGCACGGAAAGATATTCGTCGTACCGTACCTTTCGTGCACAAAGTCGAAGAGTTAAGCCTGCCCGTACGGAAGATTACCGCGGAGGAAGCAGCCGCCGCGAAACAGGAATACGAGCGGCTCTCGAAACTGCCGGAGACCGAAAGATCGCGATACGTCCTGCTGAATCGCAGCAGGAATGTGATGAACCGCTACGAGAAGCAGAAGGAAGAACCCTATTACAAGATGAAGCTTCACGCGATCCGGCTCGGCGACATCGCGATCGCCACCAATCCATTTGAGCTGTTTCTCGACTACGGGATTCAGATCAAAGCTCGCAGCCAAGCCGAGCAGACCTTCGTGGTGCAACTCGCGGGCGGAGGCACGTACCTGCCCACCGCGAAGGCGGTTGCGGGCGGGCACTATGGCGCGGAAGCCGCCAGCAACCTGGTAGGTCCGGAAGGTGGACAAGTTCTGGTCGACCGCACCGTGGATGCGATCAATTCGATGTGGAAGTGATCCAGGACGGTTCGAACCGGGCGTGCTTGATGGACTTGACCTCTTTGCCGCCCTCCCGGACGAAGTAGCTGTAGGTCACGTGCACCGATCCGTCCTGCGCCTGAATGACGGAAGGGTAGTGGTATCGCCCCTCCGGCTTCTGTTCCAGGTGGCGCGTCCATTTCCACGTTGCACCTTCGTCGTCGGACATCGAAACCGCCAGCGAGTGCCGGCCCGAAGGCAGATCGTTGTACACAATAATCCAACGCCCATCGCGCAGCGCAATGGCCTCGACGCTTGCGCCCGGGTTGGGAAGCTCTGTATCCTGCGCGGGACTCCAGCTCACCCCTTCGTCCTTTGAAACACTTATGTGAATACACTTCGGTGGAGGGCCGTTGTCCCGCATGTAAGCCACCAGCGTCCCATCCTTCTTGCGGACCACCGAGGGCTGAATATTGCCGTAGCCGACAATCGGCTCGCTGCCGAACCACGTCTCTCCGCCATCGTCGCTGATGGCCATCAAAGAGAACGAGAAGCCATCCGAATACAGCGGCAGCAGAATACGGCCGGAGGGAAGCCCCAACGGATGCGTTCGCGTGAACCAGCCGAGGCGGGATGTCAGCTTGTCCGATGCCATCGCGACCAGCCGTGTGGCGTAGCGGCCAAAGGGAGTCGGCTTCAGGTCCTGCTTCCATACCTCCTGCATTCTCTCCACCATATTTTTCGGAATGATGAGGACGTTGCCGGCATCGTCCCAGCGCGGCGGTCCCGCCTGGTTGTAATTCAACGACCGCTTGTACTTCATCAGCGCTGTCTCCCACTCGTTGGCGAGAATGACGGGCCAAAAAAGCCAGAGCCTTTTCTTCGAATCCACAAACATGGTGCAGTTCGTATCGGGAAAATTGGGCGTGTCGGCCAGTTCGAACGGAGCGCTCCATTCCTTGGCCCCTTTCGCGCGGCGCGACGCAAGGATCTTCACATCGTCCGCGGTCCGTTCCCCCGAGCCGTGAAACCAGCAGACGAACAGGTCGCCATCGGGTAGCTCGACGATAGAGGAGGAGTGATTATGCCAGCTTTCCGGTGGAAAGATCAGCTCCGAGCTTACTTCCGCCGGTCCGGCGGAGAAGGCCGGCAGCGCCGCCGCCATGGAGAGCAACGTACGCCGGGTCATTGTTGCACCTTCCTGTCTTTACTGTTTTTCTCGAATCCAATTTTCATCGAATGCGGCATGATAGATCTCACTGCGATTATTGGAGGTATAAACAAGATGAACTTTTCCCTCCGCGTCCTGCGCCGCGGCCGGATATGCATAGGATTGTTTCGGCTCCGCGCCGATGTTTTTGCGGTAAGGCCATGTCTTGCCGCCGTCCGTGGACAGTGCCGCGGTTAGAGGGGTTCGTCGATACATGCTGTCATTGAAGATCAACAGCAGATTTCCGCTGCGGAGCTTCAGGAATTCCAGGGCGGAATTCGGATTCGGGAACTGCGAATCGACGCCTTCCGTCCACGTCTTGCCGCCATCGCGCGATTCGGCGTAAACCGCGTATCCATCGGACACAGGACCATAGCCGCCGCCACGCCGGCAATACGCGATCAAGTGGCCATCCCCTAGCTCGACGACACCCGGCTGGATATTTCCCTTCTTCGAACGGATGGCACCCAGATCGATCCATTCCTTCGTCCTCGATTTCGGATCGAAGCGTAGAAATCGAGACGTGCTGCCGGCGCCCACCATCTCGGTGTCGTCGCCCACTTCATGGTAAACCGACAGTAGGTACTCGCCCCCGCTGAGGACGATCGGCTTATTGCGCACCATCATGCCTTCCGTACCCGACACCATATAGCTGTCTGACCATGTCTCGCCATGATCGCGAGATACTTTGCCCTGAATCCGCGAGGTAGACCACGTGTCACCGTAGCGTACGACGTAGAACAGCCAGACAAGCCCATCCGGAGCTTGCCACACGACAGCATTCCCAACGGAGCGAAACGGATCGTGGGCGATCCGCTTCGGCTCGCTCCATTTCGTTTCACCCTTGCGAAGCCGCGATCCGAAAACACCGGTGTCCACCGCGTACTCGCCCGCGCCGCCGTAGTAGACGAGATAGAGATCGCCGTTTCGAAGGACGTCGATATTGGCGGGGTGCTTGTAGGGGCCCGTCGGGACCCCGGGGCCGAAAACACGTTCGATGCGCAACTCGCCCGCAAACAGGACCAGCGCCGCCGCCATTCCTATTGCGAGTCTCATGCGACTCTACCGCGTCCGCGGACGGTCCCAGTCCTCACTCGCAAGCCCGTTCAGATCCCATACCACGCGTCCGTCGCGTACCGTGAGTTCGCCGATCAACTTCCGATCGCCGCGCAAACGCCGCGCCGATGCGTCGAGAAATCCGAACGACCCGGATTCGAGGCGCAGGACCGCAATATCCGCGGCGCTCCCTACGGAGAGATGTCCAAGCTCCTCGCGGTGAATCTCGCGCGCCGGGTTCCAGGTGCTTCGCAGAATGACGTCCTGGAGCGTGACACCCATGTTGAGAAATTTCGACATGACGTTCAGCATGTCTTTCATGCCGGCGTTCATGCTTTGAACGTGCAGATCGGTTGAAATCGAATCCGGCAGGAATCCCTGCTTGACGGCCGGAACCGCCTGCCGGAATGAGAAACTGCCGCCCCCGTGCCCTACGTCGAAGATCACGCCGCGCTTCTGCGCCTCGAAGAGATAGGGCAGGAGCTTTCCGGAGTCGTCCAGCATCGGAACGGCGGACAAGTAGGCATGTGTATAGATGTCGCCGGGGCGCAAGCGCTTCAATACCAGGT
>JADYZL010000189.1 GCA_020853155.1 Bryobacterales bacterium | reverse complement strand
TAGGCTACGTTCGCGAGCAGGCACGTCGCGGTCGACTTGTGGCAAATCTCGATATCGCTAATCGGCCGCTGCCGCGTGCGGATGCAATCGAGGAAGTTGCCCCAGTGATCGTAGTTCATGTTGTTCGAACTGTTCACCTTCGCTTCCAGCAACTCGCTGCCCTTTTCGGGATAGATCGTGTAGCCCCGGCGATCGACGTGGAGCGTCCCTTCCGTGCCGAAAAACACGGTGCCCGAACCCTTGTTGAACTCGGCGATGCTGCTCGTATGCCGGTTCTCATACGTCGCCACGAAGCCCTGCGGGAATTTGTAGGTCGCAATCAGGGTGTCGGGCGTTTCCCGGTTGTCGGTGAGGTAGAAATTCCCGCCCACCGTGTTCACATACTCGGGCATCGGGTTATCGAAAGCCATCAAGGCGATGTCGAGCAGGTGGACGCCCCAATCCGTCATCATGCCGCCGGCGTAATCCCAGAACCAGCGGAAATGGGAGAAGGCATTCGGATCGACGCCAAACCGGTTCGCGTTGAAGGGCCGTTTCGGCGCGGGGCCAAGCCACATGTCCCAATTGAGCCCGGCGGGCGGCGCGCTATCGGCCGGATTGCCGATCCCCTCGCGCTTCGCCAGACCCACATTCCAGGTCTTCACCGTAGCCACCTTGCCCAGCTTGCCCGCGCGGACGATCTCCGTCGCTTTCTGGAAGTGAATCCCGGAGCGCTGCATCGTTCCGGCCTGCACCACGCGGTTATACTTCCGCGCGGCCTGCACCATCTTCGCGCCCTCGTCGATCGTCAGGCTGATGGGCTTTTCGACATAGACATCCTTGCCCGCCTTGCAGGCTTCCACCGTCTGCCACGCATGCCAGTGGTCGGGCGTGGAGATGCAAACGGCATCGATCGATTTATCGCTGAGAATGTCCCGGAAATCCGTGAGTTCTTTCACTCCTTCGTGGCCGGCCTTGCGCGCCATGGCGGCCGCCATTTCGAGGTGCGGCTGATATACATCGCAAACCGCGGCGACGCGCACGGCCTTGTGCCGCATGGAGATTTCGAGGTTCCCGCGGCCCATGCGCCCCATGCCAGCATAGGCGACATTCACGCGGTCATTCGCGCCAAGCACCTTGCCCGGCGCAAACGCGCCCACGGCCGCCACCGCGCCCGCCGCCTTCAGGAACTGCCTGCGGGGCGCTTCCTGCCGCTCGGCGCCATGTGACGGCGAATCCTGCGCCGCCGGCATTTCGATCTGATTCTGCATTCCGCTCTCCATACGCTTCGCCACTTCCTCGCCTTCACAGCCGGGTCGCCGATGGGCCTCAACCTTTGATAACGATGTTCACCAGTTTATCTGGAACGACCACGACTTTCACGACCGTCTTGCCGCCCACCCATTCCCGTACTTTCGCGTCTTCCATTGCCGCGTTCTCCAGCGCTTCTTTCGAAGTTCCCAGAGGCACGGTGACACGGGAGCGCAGCTTGCCGTTCACCTGAACCGGAATCTCGACGTCGTCTTCCCGCGCCAGCGCTTCATCGAATACCGGCCAGGTTTGCTTGAACACGAGACCATCCCGTCCCAATTCCGTCCAGAGTTCCTGGGAAAGGTAGGGAGCAAAGGGCGCCAGCATCATCGCCACCGCCCCGCACAAATCCGGCAAGGAAGCTTCCGTCAGTTCCGCTTCCCTGCCCTGCGCTTCGTTCATGAGTTCCATGATCGCGGCAATGGACGTGTTGAAGTGCCAGCGCGTCTCGAAATCGTCCGTCACCTTGCGGATGGTGAGGTGCAGTTTCCGCAGCACCTGGCGATCCGCTTCACCCAGCGCCGCGACCTCGGGCACCCTGATATTCGGGACGCTCCGCGCTTTCTCCAGGTTGCGCGTCACAAAGCGGTAGACCCGGCCCAGAAAACGGTACTGCCCTTCCACGCCGCTCTCCTGCCAATCCAGTTCCCTCTCCGGAGGCGCGGCGAACAGGGAGAACATGCGGCAGGTATCCGCCCCATAGCGGCCCACAATTTCATCGGGGTCCACGACATTTCCCTTGCTCTTCGACATCTTCGCGCCGTCTTTGATCACCATCCCCTGGGTGAAGAGATTCGTGACCGGCTCATCCCAATCGATCAGCCCGAGGCTACGCATCATCTTCGTCCAGAACCGCGAATAGATCAGGTGCAGAATCGCGTGTTCGATGCCGCCGATATATTGGTCGATCGGGAACCAGTAGCGCACGATATCGCCGCTGAACGGCTCATTCGGATTGTGCGCGTCGCAGTAGCGGTAGAAATACCAGGAGGAATCGATGAAGGTATCCATCGTATCCGTTTCCCGTCGCGCCGGTCCGCCGCATTTCGGGCACGCGGCGTTTACGAACTCCGGCACGTGCGAGAGGGGCGAACTGCCTTTCACGTCTGCCAGGTTGATGTCGTGCGGCAAGACCACGGGCAGTTCCGCCTCCGGCACTGGAACCACGCCGCAACCGGCGCAATGGATCATCGGAATCGGAGTGCCCCAATAGCGCTGGCGCGAGATGCCCCAATCCTTGATGCGGAACGTGATGGCCGCCTTGCCAAAGCCCTCGCGTTCCGCCTTTGCGTTCATCTGGCGCTTGGCCTCTTCGGTAGGGAGGCCGGAAAATTCCCCCGCCACCGCGGCCACGCCGTAATCCTCGAAGGCGTCCTTCATCGTCGCTTCGACGGCGAGTTCGCCATCCGCGGGGCGGACCACGGGCTTCACCGGAATGCCGTACTTGCGGCAGAACTCAAAGTCCCGCTGGTCATGCGCGGGCACGGCCATGATGGCTCCCGTGCCGTAGCCCATCAACACGAAGTTCCCCACCCAGATGGGCGTCCGCTCGCCGCTGTAAGGGTTGATCGCGTAATGTCCGGTGAAAAAGCCTTCCTTCTCGAGGTCGCCCGGATCCTTGCGCTTGGCATCTTCGTTCATCCGCCGCGCGATGGCCTGCTGCTCCGGCGAGGCCAGTTCGTTCACCAGTGCATGCCCCGGCGAGAGGATGACGCAGGTCGCCCCGTAGATGGTATCGACGCGGGTTGTGAATACGCGGATCTTCCCGCCGCCGGCCGCGCCATCGTGCGCCGCCAGCGCGAAATCCACTTCCGTGCCCTCGGAGCGCCCGATCCAATTGCGCTGCATCGTCAGCACGCGCTCCGGCCATCCGCCCTCGAGATGCGCGATGTCGTTCAGCAGATCGTCGGCGTAATCGGTGATCCGGAGGAACCATTGGTCGAGTTCGCGCTGTTCGACAGGCTGGTCCTCGTGCCGCCAGCAATTGCCGCCGATCACCTGCTCATTCGCGAGGGTCGTGTTGCAGCGCGGGCACCAGTTCAGCAGCGCCTTCTTCCGGTAGGCAAGGCCGCGCTCGAACATCCGGAGGAAGAACCACTGGTTCCACCGGTAGTATTCGGGATCGCAGGTCGCCACCTCGCGGCTCCAGTCGTAACTGAAATTGAAGCGCTGGTGCTGCTTCTTCATGTGGGCGATGTTGGCGCGCGTCCACTCATTCGGGTGGCGGTTGTTTTTGATGGCCGCGTTCTCCGCCGGAAGCCCGAAGGCGTCCCAACCCATGGGGTGCAAAACGTTGAAGCCGCGCATCCATTTGTAGCGGGCCAGCGCATCGCCGATGGAGTAGTTTCGCACATGCCCCATGTGCAGGGTGCCGCTCGGATACGGCAGCATTTCGAGCACGTAGAATTTCGGCTTCTCCGTGCTTTGCTCCGCCTGGTAGAGCGCTTCGCCGGCCCAGCGGGCCTGCCAACGGCTTTCGATCTCTTGCGGATCGTAGGTTTTCTCGGACATGTGGTTTGTGGATTCGCTTTCCGGGGGGCGGATGTGCTGGACGCGCCTGCTTCCGCCGCGCAACACCCCGATTTTGGAGCTTATGCTCCATGGTATCAGGGGTTCCGAAGCTGCCGAAGTCGCGCTGTCTGGGACCCGTACTGCTCTGGATGGTTGGTTGGCTTCCCTCAATCGATTCGTTGCGCCATATCGTGCGGGTTTTTCTTGAGGGGCTACCGTTTCGGGGGATTTCATGGCTACAAGGCGGAGTTTCGCCCCTAGGCGAAGAAATGGGTTCGTTCCCTGGGTTTTCGCTGGATGTTGTTGATTGTACGTTGTGCGTGGCGCGATTTGGGCGGGGGTTCGCCGCGGCGGGTGAAGTCGGGCATGGGGCCGGCGGGGCCGGGTCTGGATCGGGCGTGGCTGGGCGGGGAGAGGAGCTTGGGGTTCCGCTGCGGCGGGGGATGCCGGGTTCGCGCGATGGCGCTTGCGGTCGCGGAGGAGTTGCTCGAGGCGGGATTCCCAGTAGGCGAGGTTGCGGCGGTGGTTGTTCTCGATGCGGGTGAGTTCGGCAAGGGAACTGCGGGCGTTCGTTAGCGTGGCATCGAAGCAACGGCCGAGGAGGAGATTGACGAGATCGCCGGGGATGTGGGCTTCCGGGTTCTTGAGCAGAGGGATGACCTCTTCGAAGAACGGGTCCGGCCTGCCGTTTCGGGCAAGCCAGACGGCGTTTTCGATTTGTCTGCGCTGCTTGTAATCGAGGTAGCCGGTTTCGAGGGCGGCGTGGCGGAGGAGGCGGTGGCGCTGCTGAGCGACCATCTCGACGACGTAACGCTCTTCGGAATTGGCGGGGCGGTAGAAGCCGCGGAGGTCGTGGAGGATGCGGTTGTAGTCTTCGTCGTCTTCGATCGAAAGGAGCATGGTTCCGCCGTAGAGCCCGTG
>JADYZL010000188.1 GCA_020853155.1 Bryobacterales bacterium | reverse complement strand
TGGAAGAATCCGAACGAGTACGGTTCCCGCTCGAACATCCTCCGCAGCGGCTCTTCCTTGACCGTTGCTAGAGCAAAATCTCGTCGCCGGCTCTTGGCGGCCATTCGCGCATCACCTCCCTTCTCTGTTTTGTCGAAACCACGAGTTGGGAGAAACTGTTCATCGCCGCATACAGGCCCAGGAAGCGCTCAAGCACGCTTGCGAACAGAAAAACGCCGCCGCCCACGAACTGCTCTTCGTCGAAATCGAGGTGTACCCGCACGCCCCGAACAAAACTGATGCCGGTATCGCTGAGGATGCGCGCAAAGTGTGGTTCGCTGCGCACCCCTTCAATCCCCAAAATCTGTTTCTCCAGGTAAGCGGAGTTAGAGAAATTGTACAGCTTGAGGATCTCCTGCAATGCCTCTTTTCCATCGGAGACGAGCGAGAGGTAATTCAACGAGAGGTGGGAAATCAGACGCCAGAGCAGACCGCGGCCGACAGGGGGCGGCACGGAATTGGTGGGCTTCCGCAGGGCGATGATCTTCTTGATCGTGGAGAAGCCTTCCATCTCGAAATCCCCCGATTCCAGCCCGAACGCGAGGCGGGAGGGCAAATCCCGATTCGTGCAGAGGCAGCGCACGGTGAGCGTATCCACGTTCGGGATGAGTGGCTGGCCGGAGAGATCGATTAGCGAGAGAAAAACGTCCGTGCCGGTATCGTTCACCCGCGCCGAATCCCGCCGCGTGGCTAGCCAAAAGGTCTTCGTGGCATCCCGGAGCGTGGCGTGGCGGTACGAGTAAAACGGCTCAAACTGCACGACTTCGGTGCTGTTCGGCCTAGTGCTCACGACATCCTCGATCGCAAACACTTCCATGGCGGCCTGCCGCCGCATGTCCGCCACCACGGGATACTCGTGGCGCTGGTGGGAAACGAGAATCGGCTCCGCGGTCTGCTTGAAGAGATTCACCACGGGCACGCAATTCAGCCGCACCGTCTTCGTGCCGACGCCCACTTCGAGCGCTTGCTGGCGCTCCGGCTGATCGAATTTCCCGATCTGGAAGACCACTTCGAAGCTTTCCTCGAAGCCCGCCTCGCGCATCTCCTTGAGGCCGCCGATCTCCAGAAAAAAGAACTTCTCCGGGAAGCTGAAGTACTCCTGGAGGAGCCTGTAGCCAAGGAAGGATCGCCGCGTGAACGGCAGCAGCCCTTCGTTCTGCTCAAAGCCCACCTGGCGCAGCGCCGAAGGCGGTAGCGTGATGGGGCGCCCTGCCCGGTTCTTCGGATTCCGCAGCAGGATCTCGAAGCAATTGTTGCAAAGCAGCTCGTACAGCGAATGCACCAAGTTGCTTTCGCCCTGCAAATAGAACCGCAGCGAATCCATGTTGAGCTGCGCCATCTGTACATCGGGCAGAAGTTGGAACTGGAGACTGAACACCGCGGCGCAATCCGGATTCTTGATTACCGGGGAAAGCCGGTCCGGGGTCTTCCATTCGGCGGATTTCAGGGTGACGGGCCAGAGCGTGGTGTCGTAGCAGGTTTGGAACTTGCACGCCATGTTGTTGACGCGCCTCGAATACAACAAGGTGTCCCGCGGAACCGTCATCCCCGCCGATTGTTTGCCCTGCTCCGGATCCACGAACATCTCCACCACCGTCATGCACGGGATGGGCCGGATGTAGTGCGGATAAAGCGTATTCAGAAGACCCTGCGTGACTTCGGGGAACTCGTCGTCCACCTTCAGGTGAATGCGGGCCGCGAGAAACGCGAATCCTTCAAGAAGCCGCTCCACGTGCGGATCTTCGCAGCGATCCGCTTCGAGCATCAAGCGCGAGGCGATCTTCGGGTATTTCTCGGCGAACTCCGCGCCCATCTGGCGCATGTAGGATAGCTCGCGCTCATAGTAGAGCAGGAGTTCGTCACGCACCGCCTTCGCCCCTCACTTCGATATCGCCGCTCGTGAGTTCGAGCAGCGTATCGAACCTCACCTGCTCCGGAGCGGGATCGATCATCAACATGCCTTCCATGCCGAAACGAAGGGTCCGGGAGCCTTTCGTCACCGGGCTCAGCGTGATGCGCACATTGCGAAGCCGCGGTTCAAACATCTCCACCGCTTCCTCCATTTGCCGGAGGATGCGCGTGTGGTCTTTGCCGGATTGCACACTCATCGAGCTGATATCCGGTAAACCGTAGTTCAATAAGCTCCGTTTCAGCTCTCCGGCATCGTCTTCCATTTCGTCCATTACCGGGCAGTGGCGGGTATTGAGCAGCCACTCCATATCGCGCTTGAGGGCTGCCTTCAAGCGGCGCACGGATTCGAGACGCGTTACCGGCGCATCCACCTTTTCGTCCGGGTTGAGATCGAAAAGGCGATCGAGCAGCGGCTGCGTTACTACTTCTTCAGGACGGTATCGCGACATCAATTCCACTTCCCGGAGGATGGACGGCCAAGGCCGGGGCGCGTGCTCTCCACGCCGCGGTTCGGACAACCATTCGACATCACAATTCTACACACCACACGAAATCCGTCTTCCAGCTTGCGCCCTCGCGCCCATCGCGTACTTAATCCATCGGCGCGAACGCCAGCGCTTGCGAGGGATCGAGGCGGCAGATCTTGGCGTAGAGTTCCCGCTTCCGCTGCTGGTCTTCCTCGGAATCTCCGAGTGCCTGATAGTAAAGGGCCAGCGGCTGCGCCAGCGTCTCCGAGCTTTCCCACTCTTCGAGCTTACGGCTATCCACCTCTTTGACGACTTCATCCAGAATGTTCCGCGCCATCGCCGGGCGGCCCACGCCGAGGCAGATTTGCGCCAACTGCACGCGGCGCAGAAACCGCCCACGCCCGGATCGCTCAGTCGCAATGGTGGCGGAGAGCAGCGAGATGGCGCCGGCAACGTTCCCGCGAGCGGACATTTCCTGGGCCTGTTCAAAGAGATCGGGCTCGCCCGGCGGCGTATCCTCGCCCGTATCGAGCATCGGGGCAGGCCGGTAGGCGGGCTCCGGTTCCGGCTCCGGTACCGGCGGGGGAGCGGGCTCCGGCGGAGGCGGAGGAGGCGGAAAGAGGATGTTCAACCACGCCTGCGTTTCCGCGTTGGCGGTGGGAGTGTCGTCCATCATCGTTTGCGAGAGAAGGTCCGGGAAGTCCGTGACCACGCCGCGCAGCAGGGAGACAAGCGCCTCCGCCGGCGCACTGTAGCCGAGGTTCTGCAGCGCCGTGATCGCATAACGCTGCAGATCGACCCAGGCGCGGCCGCACGGTTCTCCCGCCGCGCCTTCGGCGGCCTCGAGGACGGCCATCCAGTCTCCATCGAGCGAAGCCGTCTTGAGTTGCTGGCGGACTTCCGTTTGCGGGGGATCGAATTGCCGGACGTCCAGGCGGCCGTTGCCATTTCTGCGCAACTCGCCCCAACGGAGGGCCCGGAGGAGGAGGAACGGCGCCGGGTCCGCGGGATTCGACGCCCGCAGGTAACGCGCCGCATTCACGACCCGCCGGAAGGCGTCGGCCTCGTCGGTGGGATCTGGCGTGAGCGCCCCGGCGGCCTTCTTCTTCGCCGGCTTCTCTATTTCCTCAACGGCTTCCGTGGCGGGCTCAGCCGCCGCTTCCACTTCCGGAGCGGCCTCCGCGATCTCTTCTTCCTCCTCCTCGACCGGCTCCGGTTCCTCCACCGGGTCCGGCTCCAACTCGCGCTTGCGGTTCAGGAAGATGCGGATCGTTTGATTGAACTCTTCGAGGTTCTGCCGGATCGAATAGAAGCTCGGCCGGTCGTCGGGATCAAGCTCGGTAAACCGCTCTTCGCACACGTCGTCGA
>JADYZL010000187.1 GCA_020853155.1 Bryobacterales bacterium | reverse complement strand
CTTCTCTCGCAGCCGCTCGATGTCTTCCCGCACATTGTGCATTAAATTCGCCTTTTCTTTGCCAGAATAGGCTCTTTTTGGAGATACTTCAACAAAGTCTCCCTTTAAGAAGATTCTGTCGCTCGCGAGCGCTCAAAATCGAGACGCTTTCGCAGATACGTGTAGAGGCATCAGACAGCAATGCCCACATTCAATACCTGGAAGTTATGGGAAGCACCGTCACCACCACCGAACTGATCCAACAGATTGACGCCATTGTCGCTCGCAAAGATGCTCTTATCGCCGGCTTGAACTCGGAACAGATGTCGTGGCGCCCTCAGGTTGGGCGTTGGAGCATCCTCGAATGCCTCGACCATCTCAACCGGTCCGATATTATGTATCTGCGAGGGATGCGTGTGGTCTTTGAACGGGAGCGTCAGAACGCGTCCCTTCCGCCCAAGGCATTCCGGTTGGGTTTCCTGGCCCGCCAAATCCTTCATTATCTGGAGCCTCCGCCACGTCTAAAAATGCCGGCGCCTCGAAGCGTTTTTCCTCCCGAGGGGCTTGTGCCCGCCGGGGTCGTGGCGGAGTTCAACCGTTTTCATCTGGATCTCAGGGGATTCGTGCTGGATGCGAGTGGCGTCGATATGGGCGCTATCCGTTTTCCCTCACCGATGAGTTCTCTTTTGAAACTGAACCTCGCGGAAGGGTGTGCCATCATCGCCGGCCATGACCGGCGGCACCTCTGGCAAGCGGAGCAGGTCCGCAAACATACTCACTTTCCCGTTTCGGACAGCCCGGGCCAAGCGGACGTTGGCGCAGCTTCGCCATAGGGTCGCGGTTAATGCTAAATACGGTTGACACCGCTCGGCCTCTTCGAGACAGTGGAGGCAGCACGAAAGGGGCGAATCGCACCATCCATTCCGGCGAGGCCGACAGGGAAATGCAGACGATTCCATCCGTCACCGATTCCTACATGGAAGCGCGTCTCGAAATGGTCGGCGCTCAGCTCCAGCGGCGTGGCATCCGGCAGACTGAGGTGCTTGCCGCGATGCAGCGGATACCGCGAGAGCGTTTCGTACCGGAATCCGCCCGTTCACACGCGTACGAAGATCGCGCTCTCGGCATCGGCTACGGCGCCACCATTTCTCAGCCCTATATTGTGGCGCTGATGACGGAATTGCTCGAAGTGAAGCCGTCGCACAAGGTGCTTGAGATCGGTACCGGTTCCGGCTATCAAGCGGCAATCCTGAATGAACTCGCCCGTGAAGTGTACTCCGTTGAGATCGTTCCAGAACTCGCGGCACGGGCGCGGGAGACGTTGAGAGACCTCGGGTTCCACAAGGTGACCGTCCGCTCTGGCGATGGGTATCTTGGCTGGCCGGAGCAAGCGCCGTTTGAACGTATCATTGTGACCGCCGCGCCTCCCAGAATCCCTCAGGTGTTGGTAGACCAATTGCGCCCCGGCGGCCGGCTGGTGGCGCCCGAAGGCGAGACCCCGAATACGCAGCAGCTCATGATTCTCAGCAAGGACGACCGCGGAAGGGTGAAGCGAACGGCATCGATCCCGGTGGTATTCGTGCCGATGGTGCCCCGGTCTCCCGGCTCAAACAACTGAGGGCCGAAGAGCGTTTCGACAATGGCTATGGGCGCGAAGGAGTTGCCGCGAGAATCTCGAGCGCTCGTTTGATGCCACTGTCCAGTTCCGCTTCGACTTTCTCCCCATAATCGACGCCCAGCCCCTGATTGAAGATTTCCGTCTTGAGACGAATCCGGATGTAATCGGAATTCGCGGTCCACATGGCGAGCGAAGGGCGGATATTGCGCTGGGAAAGGAAATACTGGAATTCGTCCAGAATGGCGCCGTCGATTTCAAACTGCTCGGAGAGCTTCGTCCCATGCGTTGCTTGATTGCGAAGATACTCCGTGGCGAACGAAGCAAACGAGCCGGTCCCTTCGAGAACATACCGGAACTGGTTCGTGGGAAAAGGGTGCACCATTTCGTCTGGTGCGATGCCGCCCGGCGTGCCGGCTGAGCCCGGCTCACCCTGGGTTTTCACCTGGCTCCCGGCGAGCGGGCGCTGAATGCTGTCGCCCGAGGGGGTGAAGTAATAAGCGGTGGTGAGCGCAAGACCCGTCCCCATCGAAAGAGGAAGCACCTGTTGCACCAGACCCTTGCCATAACTCCGTTCGCCGAGCAGCGTGGCCCGGTGGTGATCCCGCAGAGCGCCCGCGACGATTTCCGCGGCGCTTGCCGTTTGGCCATTGATGAGCGCCACAACGGGGAATTTGTACGGTTTCGCGGAGGCCGGCACGCGCTCGACAACAGGCGGCTGCGCACGGCCTTTCGCGGAAAGGATCACCGCATTCGGCGGTAGCAGAAAGGAACTCACGTCGAGAGCCGCATCCACCACTCCCCCGCGGTTGTCGCGCAGGTCCAGAATGAGGCCGCGCACCTTATCGCCGCCAAGCTGCTCCAGGGCGTCGCGGAACTGGCGCGCGGTTTCTCCTTCGAAACTCTTGATGCGGATATAGGCGATCCGATCTTCCAGGAGAAAGGCGCGATCCACGGACCGGGAATCCATTTCCTGCGGCGTCAGGGTGAAATGCAGCGGCCGGTCGCTCCCCTGCCGGCGTACGGCCACATTCACGGTTCCATGGCGCGCCTCGCCGAGCAACTGGAGAATCTGTTCATTATCGAGCGCCTGGATAAGGTAGTTGTTGACCGCGATCAACTCGTCTCCAGGTTCGATCCCCGCCCGGGACATCGGGGTGGCCGGTAGCACCTGAAGCACGGTGATGCGGCCAGGAAGCACGGAAACGATACTGCCGAATCCCTTCTCGCGGGAAGTCTGCATCTCCTGCAACTGGGCGAAGCGATCTGGGGTCAGGAATGCGGAGAAGGGGTCGAGCGCACGGATCGCGCCAGGCAGAGCGCCCTCGAAAATGGCGAATTCGGGATTGACGGGTTCCGCGGCGTTTGCCTCGAGTTGTGCGTAAACGGAAGTGAACACGCGCAGAACATCGTCGACCGACTTCGGATTCTGTGCCGCGGCGGAGAATGCAAGAACCGCGTACAGGAATGTGGCGGCCCTCAGCTTGCCCTTCCGGAATGGAAACGTGCGCCGCCAGTGCGGACGGAACGAAATGAGGGTATGCCAAGCCATAGCGCTAACGGGCGAAGGAGAGGCCGGCGCGGCGTTGATGCCGCTGGATCGCCAGCCGCACGAGACGCCGCAGCAAATCCGGGTACGAGAGCCCGCTGGCTTCCCACATCTTTCCATACATGCTGATGGACGTGAAGCCCGGGATCGTGTTGACTTCATTCAGAAAAATGGTTCCGCTCTCCGCCTCGCGGAAGAAATCGACGCGGGCCATTCCTTCCAGATTCAGCGCGCGCCCAACCCGCACGGCCAACGCCCTCACCCGGCTCTGATCTTCCTCGGAGATGCGGGCGGGAATCAACGTCCGCGCCTTGCCGTCGACGTACTTGTCTTCGTAGTCGTAGAACTCTTTCCCTGGAATCACTTCACCGGCGATCGAAGCCTCAATCGTTTCGTTTCCCAAAATGGAACATTCGAGTTCCTGCCCGGTGATGGCGCGTTCCACAATGACGGTGTCGTCGAAGCGAAATGCAAATTGGATTGCGTCCTCCAGTTCTTCCCGCGATACTGCCTTCGAAATCCCCACGGAGGAGCCAAGATTCGCGGGCTTAACAAAACACGGGTAGCCAAATGACGACTCCGCCCGGTCTACAAGCAGTTTCTCTTCTTCCCAGGACCTGCCCTCCACAAATTCCGCAACCGGAATGCCGCCGGCCGCACAGATCCTCTTTGTAAAGCCCTTGTGCATGCATGCGGCGCTCGCGAACACCCCCGCGCCTACGTACGGCAAGTCCGCAAGTTCAAGCAGACCCTGGATAGTCCCATCCTCCCCGAACGTGCCATGAAGAACGGGGAAAACGACGTCGATCCCAGGATTTCCACCCGGTTCCGGCACAATCGCGGACGGGTTCCACCGGCCTGTCTTATCAATGAAATACGGGATCACCTCGAAGGATGCGGCTTCAAGAGCATCCATCACGGAGCGGGCGGATAGCAGGGAGACGTCATGCTCTCCACTGCGCCCGCCATGGAGCACAGCTACTCGTTGTTTCATAGAGTTGGCGATTGGAACGGCATCTTTCAGTGTGCCACACGGCGCTTCGTCGATCCCTCAAACCCGGCATCGGAAGCGAAACTCCGGAATATCGGGGGATGCGCGGCGGCAATTGCGGGTTGCGCTACATTGAAATGGCGGAGGCCCGTCACTTGTAGGGAACCCGCATCTGTTTGTTCCGTATCCCCGAGACGCAGAGGAGAAATCGATGATTGCCCGCTACACCCGCCCCGCGATGGGGGCCATTTGGAGCGATGAGAACAAGTACCGCTGCTGGCTTGCCGTTGAACTGGCGGCGAGTGAAGTTCTCTCCGAATTCGGGGTCGTGCCAGCAGCCGCGGCGGCGAATTTGCGTGCCCATGCCGATATCGACGTCGAAAGGATCGCGGAAATCGAGGCCGAGGTGAGGCACGACGTCATCGCGTTTACGACGTGCGTCGCCGAAAAGATGGCGGAAGCCGGGTTCGCCGATGATTCCCGCTGGCTTCACTACGGCCTAACTTCTAATGACGTAGTAGATACGGCGCAATCCCTCCAGTTGAAGCAGGCCAGTTCGATCATTCGCGAGGATCTCAAGACGCTAATCGAGGTGCTTCGCGTCCGGGCCTTCGAATTTGAGAACACCATCCAGATCGGACGCACGCATGGGGTCCACGCTGAGCCCATTACGTTCGGGTTGAAGCTGGCGCTCTGGTACGACGAGGCTGTTCGCGACCTGGCTAGGTTGGAGGTGGTCGCGGAAGAGTTGCGCGTCGGGAAACTGTCGGGTGCGGTGGGCACTTTCGGCCATATCAGCCCCGAAACCGAAGTGCTTATCTGCGAACGCTTAGGGCTAAACCCTGCCCCGATTGCATCGCAAGTTCTCTCCCGGGACAGGCATTCACACTATGTGTGCGTGATGGCGCTGATCGCCTCCCTGTGTGAGAAGATCGCCCTCGAAGTTCGTCATCTTCAGCGAACGGAGGTGCGGGAGGCGGAAGAAGGCTTCGGGAAGAACCAAAAAGGGAGTTCCGCCATGCCTCACAAGCGGAACCCGGTGACGAGTGAGCAGATTTGTGGACTCGCGCGGGTGGTTCGAGCGAACGCGCAAGCTTCGTTTGAGAACAATGCCTTGTGGCATGAGCGAGATATCTCGCACTCCTCCGTGGAGCGTGTGATCCTGCCCGATTCGACGATCCTGGTCGACTACCTTTTGGAGAAGACGGCATCTCTCGTTAAAAATCTGAGCGTCTTCCCGGAGCGGATGCGCCGTAATCTGGAGAGCACACACGGGCTGGTCTTCTCCGGCCAATTGCTTCTCGATTTGACCAGCGGGGGAATGCTTCGGGAAGAGGCCTATCGGATCGTACAGTCTAAAGCGATGCAAGCGTGGAGGGAAGAGGGCGATTTTGAGCAGAGCATTCGCGAATCCAGCGAAATTCTTAGCATACTTTCTAAAGAAAAACTGGATGAAACCTTCTCTGTGGATCGCCAATTACAGAATTTGAAAATAATCTTTAGAAGGGTATTTCAAAATCAGAAAATTGGCGGATAATCGAAATCAGGCAGTGCTAGTCCACATCCAAAGAGACAGCAGCTTCGCTCCATGCTCGTTCCGGGTGTCCGAGGGCGAAGAAGACCTACCTAAGTAGTACTGTAACGTGGGAGTTTGAGAGAGGTCCAGTTCTGGGCCTGTCGGTGAAGTGTGTGTTCTTGTCTGAACACACCTCAGTAAGCTCGACGCGGGAACAGACAGCTCCAAAACGGAGCTACCCAGGAAGATAAAAGGCCACTATGTCCCAAAACCATTTCGAAATCCCTCACGCCTCCGCGCGCTCACTCGCAAAGATCTTTCTGATTGATGGTGACGATACCAGCCGCATGACCCTGAAGGCGGTTTTAGAAGCGGGTGGCTATGAAGTCACTTGTGCTACTACAACCGTAGATGCAGTAGATCGCCTGAATGAGGGCAGCTTTGAGCTTGTGCTTTGTCACGCTCAGGGCGGCAATTCGGAGATTAATCCGGCGATCCTTTCCTACGCGCGATTCAAGGAATACGAGCCTGCCACCGCTATCCTGCACACCGAACAGTGCTCGTTGGAGACCGGCGACGAAGCCGTGCCACGGCACGAGATCCTGGTGGAACCGCAAAATATTCCGGATTTGCTCGAACAGGTTGCAAACCTGATCGGAGGCCGGGCGCTATCCATATTGGAACGGGAACTGCAACTGGGCGGATCCATCAGTTAATCGCCTCTTTTCAGATTTCAGGCAGAGGGGGTTCCGGCAAGAGCCTGTCGGAATGAACCTTCTTTTAGCCCCGTTTGCGAGGCTCGCATCGGTACCAGCCGTTTCCCTGGATTGAGGCGCTTTGCGCCCAGTTTCCCGCCTTTACCGCTCGATTCGCGCATTGAT
>JADYZL010000186.1 GCA_020853155.1 Bryobacterales bacterium | reverse complement strand
CGTGGGGCGGGTATCGGGCGTGGGAGCCGGTCATCGGGTACCTCTCAGCCCGCCGGTTCGCGGCAATCTAACGCGCCAGTTCGCGGTAAACCGCATGGGTGGAAGCAACCGCATTTTCCCATTGGAACCGCGCGGCGCGAGCGCGGCCGAGGGCCGCAAGCCGCTTTCGCTCCGTGAAACTTTCCGTCAACGCGAGCAAGCCATCTTCCAGCGAGACGTGGCTCGTCGGGTCGATTAGAAGCGCCGCGTCACCGGCCACCTCGGGGAGCGAGGAACGGTTCGAAGTGAGGACCGGGAGACCCCAAGCCATCGCCTCCAGCACCGGCAAACCGAAGCCTTCGTCGAGGGACGGGAACGTGAAGATCGCCGCTCGCGCATAGAGGCTCTTGAGCACGGAATCCTCACAATAGCCAATGCATTGGATGCGGCTTCGCGCGGGAGAGTTGGCAATTGCCGTTTCGATTGCCGGCCATCCGTAGCCTTGACTGCCGACGAGGGTGAGCTTCCACGAAGGAGCCACGCGGGCGAAGGCCTTCACGAGGGCAGCGACATTCTTGCGTTTCTGTAGCGCCCCAACGAAGAGGATGAGCGGCTCCCGTTCCTCGGGCGAGGGCACTTTCGCGAGATCCGGCAAATGTACGCCGTGCGGAATGACGCGGATGCGCGCCGCGGGCACATCCAGCAGGTCTTCCACTTGCGATGCCGTGAAGGCCGAGACGCAAATTGCCAAATCCGAGCGGATGGCCGCATCGCGAGCCTGCAGCGCAAAGCGTTCCCGGAATTCGTCCGTGCTGTACTGAGACGTCATCACGAACAGGTCGTGGAAAGTGCTGACCGCACGCCGTAACCGAAGACGGGGGAGGCGTTGATTGAGGCCGTGAAAGAGGCGGGGCCGAAACGGCAGTAGATGGTCAATGAGAGGAAGACGCCGCGCGTTCGACGGCAGCGTCTGGCCGAAACTCTTCCGGTACCGGTGCATTCGGTAGCAGAATCCGTACGAATCTTCCGGGTGTGCCGCCGCGAGACCGAACAGAAGCTCGCGCGAGTAGTTGGCGACGCCGGTGGGCCGGGGATCGACCGCATAGGTCGCATCGAGATGGACGTGGAGCGACATCACAAACCGGCAAGAGGGTACAGCCGTCGTCTCACGATAACATCCGGCGAAACGGAGCATCTTTCGTTGAGCCTCCGTTTCGGCCAACTTGCATCTACAAGGCGGCCAGGGCGGGCTCGGGATGCAGATCGATCAAACGGCGTCGCCAACGCCGTAGGACTTGAGCTTGCGATAGAGGGTGGTGCGGCCGATCCCGAGCAACTGCGCGGCGGTGGTACGGTCTCCCCTGGTGACAGAGAGTGCATTGAGGATGGCGTGGCGCTCCACTTCCGCCAAAGGCATGATGCCTTCGTTCCGGGATTCCGGTGCGAGATCCGGGGAGGAGGCACTCGAGAGCATCGCGGCCTCGTGCCGTGGAGGAAAAACGGTGTGGAGCACGCTTGACGGCAGATCCTGGATGCCAAGATCCCGTCCGGTCGAGACGGCGGACATGCGGTGGATGGTGTTCTCGAGTTCCCGCACATTTCCCGGCCAGTCGTATCGAAGCAAGGCCTCTTCGACGGGCGGGGAGAAGCGCAGGCCCCCTGCGTGTTTATCGAGAAAGTAGGCGGCAAGGACGGGGATATCCTCCCGGCGCTCGCGCAGAGGCGGAATGCGCAGCGTGATCACGTTAAGGCGGAAAAAGAGATCCTGGCGGAAGCGTCCGCGGCGCACTTCTTCCGAGAGGTTCCGGTTTGTGGCGGCAACCACCCGGCTCTCGACATAGCGCGAAACCGTGGAACCGACGGGACGGAACTCCTTCTCCTGCAGTACTCGCAACAACTTCGCCTGGAGGGAAAGCGGAAGTTCCCCAATCTCATCGAAGAATGCCGTACCAAGGTGCGCCTCTTCCAGTAATCCGGTCCGGTTGGTATCCGCTCCCGTAAAGGCGCCACGCATGTATCCAAAGAGTTCGCTTTCCATCAACGGGCCGACGAGGACGGAGCAATCGATGGGAACGAACTTCTTAAGGCCGCTTCGCTCATGCACTTTGCGCGCCACCACTTCCTTGCCCGTTCCGGTCTCGCCGAGAATGAGCACGGGACTCTGGTTGGAGGCGATGCGGTCAATCTTGTCGCGCAACTCCCGAATGGCCGGAGAAAGGCCGATGAGGGCGACTTCCGCCGATCTGGCAGGGGCGGCGCAACTGGATTCGCGGTACATGGCGTTCGGACAGATTCCTGTCTAAGGTATTAGTGGTCCGGCGCCAGGAAAATTCTCGGAAAATCGACACGGAGAGTGAGAGAAAGTTTCTCGGCCTCGGAGCGGGAGAGGCGCTGGCCCACCAGCACACGCCAGAGAACGCCGGCGGGATTGGCGGAGTTCGGAGCGGAAACGATCCGCACATCGAGGTTACGATCCGCGAGTTGGCCGCGTAGCGCAGCGGCATTCTCGTAGTTCGCGAACGCACCAATTTGGACCGCGAATGTTGCCTCCCCTTCGTGGGGAGACCCTTCGGAATTGGGAGGCGTCTCAGGCGCGCCGGTGGTGGGCGCGGGGGGCTGCCCGGGGAGGCCCACCACCTCGACGCGAACAGGTGCAGTGCCGGGGCCGAGCATTGCGATCTCCCGCGCGGCGGCACGGGAGAGATCGATGGCGCGGTTACCCACAAAAGGTCCCCGGTCATTGATGCGGACGCGGGTGCGCAATCCGTTGGTGTGATTGGTGACTTCCACCACCACTCCGAAGCGGAGAGTGGGGTGAGCCGCGGTCATTTTTTCCTGGTCGTAGACCTCGCCGTTTGCGGTTCGGCGGCCGTGGTAAGGGTCTCCATACCAGCTCGCAATTCCTTCTTCATAAGCGCCGATCACCGATGGGAGCACAGGCCTCGAAGAGACAGGCGCCTGCGCTCGCCGCTGCTTGCGCCCGCAACCGCCAAGGGCGATCGTGAAGACGCAAAGCGCGACACAGAAGAATAGGCTCAAACCCCTTGCCCGCAAGGCTGCGGATCGATTAACGTTCGACGTTGCGTGGATCAAAACTTTCCCTCTCCCTGCGGTTTCAAGCAGGACGCTCACGGCCACATCGACGCCGGATTTACGAAACTACTTGACTTTATCCGCGATCCTATTTATAAGGAAAACACAAAGCAAAGTCGCACTAAACGAGTGCGCTTCGTTGGGAGAATCGTTCGAGCGGAACTTTCGGCCACACGTCG
>JADYZL010000185.1 GCA_020853155.1 Bryobacterales bacterium | reverse complement strand
CTTCAGCTTCCAGGCATCGAAGAATCTGAACAGCGGGGAAGGTGGAGCCATTGTTTCCGACGATGGCGATTTCATCGAACGCTGTTACGCATTCCACAATAACGGGCGCGGCCGGAAGGCAACGAATTACAACTTCAGTTATTCATCGAACGGAGCGAACCTGCGCCTCACGGAGTTCCAGGCCGCCATCCTGCTCGCCCAGATGCGGCGCGTTGAAGCGCAATCCTCCACGAGGGAGCAGAACGCCCGCTTCCTCACCCTGCAACTGAAGAATATCGACGGCATCACCCCCGCCGTCGAGTACAGTGGCGCCACCCGCAACGCCTACCATCTCTATATGTTCCGCTACAATCCGGAAAGCTTCTCCGGGCTTCCCCGTTCGACGTTTATTCAGGCTCTCAACGCCGAGGGCATCGGCTGCGGCGGCGGCTATTCTCCCCTAACCGAAGAGCCTTTCCTTAAGGCGCGCCTCGAATCCGCGGCGTACAAGAAAATCTATGGGGAGAAACGCATCGCGGAAGTAATGGAACAGAACCGCTGTCCGGATAACGTCCGTCTCTGCAACGAGGCCGTCTGGTTTACCCAGACGATGCTGCTTGGCGGACGCAACGACATGGAGACCATCGTCCAGGCGATTCAAAAGATCCAGAAGCACGCCGGCGCTCTCAAGGCGCGTTCCTGATTCGCTCCCGCCTCATGCGGGGGCGAGTTCGAGAATCTGCTTATCCGCCCGCAACCGGTCGCGCAGCCGTTCATAACGGACGCTCTGGATCTCCTGTCCATTATCGAGGGCCATGCACGCGGCGGTTGCCGCGGATTGGCCCATCACCATAAAGACCGGTTCCATCCGGATGGAGCCATAGGCGATGTGCGAGGCTCCCAGACAAATGGGGGTCAGCAGGTTGCCTGCCTCTACTTTCCTCGGAACGATGGATTGGTAGCTGATCGAATACGGCTTGAATCCACCCTTCTGCACATTGCCTTCGTTCCGCGCGAAACCGTCCTTGGTAACGTAACGCTGCACATTGTGCGAATCCATTCCGTATGCGCCCATGCCCACGGCGTCCTTCGCCTTCTCCCGCGCCTCCACGTGATGCTGGGTCATTACTACCGGGCTCAACATCCTCCGCGCCTCCCGCACATAAATCTGCGTGGGGAAGTGCCCGTTCGCCGCGAACTCGTCCTTGGGCCACGCCCACTGCCGGTACCAATCGCGGATCGGCTTCGGCACGCGCGAATGATTCTGCAGCGTCCAGAGATAGCCCTTCGTGTAAACCTGATGCCGCTCGATGATCCGTTGCCGCGCGGCGTAGCTTCCATCGGGATACTCGTAATTCGCCCCCATGTAATCGGTCGAAACCGCGCCATGGTTATTGGTATCGGTCTTCGCGTTCGGGATGGGGTCCCACTTCAGATGCGGCTCATGATATTTCCCGCTCTCCGCGTAACGAAGCAGCAGTTCGTGATCGCGTTCATCGTAGCCTTTGGGCTTCTCAACCGGAACCTGATTGCCCTTGGCCGTTGTCATGCAAAGCCGGTAACAATAGGCCTGGATGCGATGGTCGCCTTCGCCCTCAACGCCTGGCCCTTTCGGATCGATGATGGGCAGTAGCCCGCTTTTCGGGTTCCCCGCTTTCACGTAAGGATCCACGTGGCAGCCATCCGGAAACTGGTGCAAATGCTTCCAACCCGCCTGCACCCCGTTATAGGTCTCTCCGTACTTCGCGTTTGCTTCGCGTCCGGTGGCATAACTCACCCCGGCCTTCGCCATCAGGTCTCCCTCATAGGAGGCGTCGATAAACATGCCGCCCGTATAGACCGTTCCATCCTCCATCGTGATCGATTCAATCCATGGCCCGGCTTTCTTCACGCCGCGCCCGGGCCGGAGATCCAGCCGCTTGCCCGTCTCGACGACGATGCCGTGCTCCTTCATCAGGTCCCGGTACACCTCCGCGGCGATCTTCGGTTCGAAGGTCCACATCGCGTCCTCGCCATGTACGTTCTCCGAACGCCGCTTCGTGTAATAGTCCGCGCGGCTCTCCCAACTCCACATTCCATCCGGAACATACTTCGCCTTGATGCGCTGGTAGTACTCCCGGGCGATGCCGCCGATCACCTGCTTGTTGCCGATATCGGTCCAACTCAAACCGCCGGTGGTGAGCCCGCCCGTGTGGCCATCGGGGTCGAGCACCAATACGGTCTTGCCCATCCGCCGCACCTGCACGGCCGCCGCGATTCCCGCCGACGTAGCGCCGTAGATCACGACTTCGGCCATCCGTGAAGCAGCGGCCAAACGCTGAGCGCCTATGGTGGCCGCGAGCGGCGAAGCCAGCCACAGAAAGCTTTCCCTGCGGCTGAAGGATGGAATTGTGGAGGCTGGTTTCATCTCGACTGCGATTATATGCCGGAACGCTTCTCCACATGGTCTCCGCCAAACCGTCTTCGCCACGCGCGAGGCCGCGCAACTGCATTCCGTCTGGCGTCAAGGCCCCGGCTGCGCGAAACTTGTATTGGCTGCCGCCCGCTGGCGCGGGGCCATCGCCCAGGCCCTAGCGGCCATCGGAAATCAGGGAGGTAGATGCCATGCCATGCGATCCGGAGCTTCTGCGGCATGTAAACCTGTTCGCCCTTCTCGACGACGAAGAACGCGCGGTATTGGCGGCGCATGTGGAATTGCGCTCGTTCGCCATCGGGCAAGTCATTTATCTCCGCGGCCAACCCGGCGGGCGTGGTTATGTCGTCGTGCAAGGCAACGTGGAAGTGGCAACGGTCGATGAGGACGATCAGGAATTGATCCTTGCGGAAACGGGGCCCGGAGGGTTCTTCGGCTTCGCTTCTCTGCTCAACGGAAGCGCGCATCAAACCACGGCCCGCGCCATCGCCCCCTCGGAGTGCGTGGAGATCGATCATGAGGATCTGGCGCAACTCGTGCGGCGCAAGCCGGATGCCGGGCTCGACATGCTCACCACCATCAGCCGCCAGATTCACGCGGTTCAGGAAGTGGCGCGCTCCCGCTCCTTACGCAACCCCAATGAAGTCATCGCCCAGGAGGAAACCTTCGGCGATCACGTCGCCGACGCCGTTGCCCGCTTTGGCGGCTCCTGGAACTTCATCATCTTTTTCACGATCCTTCTGAGCATTTATGTGCTCGTGAACTTCGAGCTACATGAAGAAGCGTGGGACCCCTATCCGTACATCCTGCTCAATCTGTTCCTATCCATGCTCGCCGCCCTCCAGGCGCCGGTGATCATGATGAGCCAGAACCGCCAGGACGCCAAGGATCGCGTGCGCGCCGAGCTCGATTTCGGAGTCAACCGCCGGGCCGAGCAAGAGGTCCGCGTCATCAGCAAGAAACTCAGCAGCGTCGAACTTCAGTTGGAAGCCATTTCCGAAGCGATCGCCCGGCCCTCATCCCAACGCCCCGGGTGACCCGCGCGGTCTGCATCGCGCACCTCCGGAAAGAACCGGCGCAGCCTCAATCAATCAACCCGTTCCGGATCGCGAAACGAACCAGTTCGCTCGTGCTGTGCAGGTTGAGCTTCTCCATCAAGCGCCCCCGGTGCGCCTCCACTGTATACACGCTCAAGCCCAATTTCGTGGCGATCTCCTTATTGATGAGGCCCTCGGCGATCATTTGCAGCACTTCCCGCTCTCGGCTGCTCAGCAAGTCGATGGGGTTGGTGACGTGTTTGCGGTAGTCGCTCAACACCGCTTCGCTCACCGCCGGGCTGATGTACCCATCGCCTTGGGCCACCGCCCGCACGGCGCTGATCAGATCCGTGTCGATCGCATCTTTCAGCAGATATCCGCGCGCGCCTGCCCGTAAAATCTCCCTTACGTAGACGGCGTCTTTGTGCATGCTCAGCGCGAGAATTCTGCTTCGCGGCGCCTCTTCCTGAATCCGCCGCGTCGCCTCAATCCCGTTCAGTTCCGGCATTGCCACATCCATTACAATCACGTCGGGCTTCAGCGTGAGGGTCTTCTCGATGGCTTCCCGGCCATTGGTGGCTTCGGCAATCACGTCCATATCGTCCTGCGTCCGTAGAATGGCGGAAAAACCCTGCCGCACCACGCTATGGTCGTCTGCCAGCAGAATTCGGATCTTACGTTGAGAGGTCATCGGTCGTATGCTCCAGCGGCAGGTCCGCCATCACTTCCACCCCACCCGCTTCGGGCGTCCTTATCGACAAGGTTCCCCCAGCCTGCACCGCGCGCGCACGCATGCCAACCAGGCCGATTCCGTTGCCATTACGCTCTTGCGTTTCTCCTTGCCGCGCGTTTCCATTCTCCGAAATGCCTATCCCGTTATCGGCGATGCGCAACCACACTCTGCCGCCCCCGGAGGATAGATTCACCTCCACGGCGGTAGCGCGCGCATGCCGGGCGATATTGGTCAGCGCTTCCTGCGTGATGCGGAAAAGGTGCGTCTCCGCGCGCTCCGGCAATCGCGCGAGCACCTCGGATTCATAGGACACGTGTACGCCTGTTCTTTGCTGAAAGCGCTCGCATAACCAGCGCAGGGCCGCGTCCAGGCCGAAATCGTCCAGGATCACCGGGCGCAGCAATTGGGATAACTCACGGACGTTCGATATCGAATCGTCCACCAGGTGAATGCAATCCGCGCGGCGCTCTTCAAATCCCCCTGGCGTCAGAGCCATCAGGTTCGCCTTCACGGCGGCAAGGGACTGCCCGAGCTCATCGTGCAGCTCGTGGGAGAATCGCCGCGCCGCCTCCTCCTGCCCTTGCAGCATCTGCCAGGAGACACGATTCAATTCGTTCGCCTGCCGGTCCAGTTGATGCAAGGTAGAGGCTGCGAAGCGCAGCGTGAGCCCCGCGCACAGAACCGCGAGCCCCAGGCACGCCCCAAGCAGAGAAAGCGACACCGTCACCATGCGGTTCGCTTGAGCTTCCAGGGATTGCCCATCCGCGATCGCGCTCCGCGAATTGGCCAGGAGGATTCCATCCGAAATCCGCTGCACCCGCTGGTGGTGCTGAAAGAGCGTCTCGATCGATTGCGGATCCCGCTGCGGGTTGCGCGTCAACGAACGGGCCAAGGTGGAAAAATCTTCGGTCGCCGCAACGATTTCCTCCCAGCCGGCAGGCGCATCATCCCCGTCGTCTTCCTCGCGAAGCGTCTTGAGCGTCGCATCCAACTGGTCCAGCCGCCCCAGAATCGCTCCCTCATCGCTCAACCCCGGGCGCCTCAGCAATCGAAAGATCACATCGGACATGGTGCTCTGCTCCAATTCCAGTTGCTGCAGCAGCCCTGCTGTGATCCGCTGCTCGGAAGTCAGGCGCGCGGCGCTCTGGTGCATATCCTGGGCGTTGCGCAACCCAATCACTCCCGCCGCAAGCAGCACCAGAATCACCAGCGCGAACCCCACGGTGAGAATCCGGAGCAGGTTCTGATTCGTAATCGGATTTTTGAGCGCGTCGCCGCGCAGCGCATCCCGCTTCCCCGGCGGGAGCGCCCGCACAAGCCGCACCTGTCCTTCTTCGCTTCGATCTTCCGGCATGCGCGAAGCCGCCCTTATTGCATCATCCTGAATCCATTCCCGCTTCGCCATCCCGTGCGAAGGCTATCCCGCGCTCCATACCAAGCCAACCGTCCTCCCTCTGGGCCGCGGGAATCCCCCTCGCAAGGCGATGGTATCCCGGAATGCAAGTCACGTACCCTGTTAATGTTAGTGGAGACGTTCCCTGGGCTGCGGCTCTTGCGGCGAATTTGGCCTATGCTCCCTCAACCCAGTTCCGACGGCGCTCCCGCGCTCTCACCCCAGGAGGCGCCGCCTCCGCGCGCCCGTCCCGATTTGTTATCGGAGGCGGGAGTTCGCGCGAATCCTCGCGAGACGATTTTTCCGTCTCATCGGATGACGCTGGGGCGCTCGCAGATCCTTCCGCAATCCTCCTGGCTAGTGGCCGCCGTCGCCGCCCTCACACTCGCCAGCGGCCTGCTTAATGTCTATTCCGTCATGGGCCACACCATTCCCGGGCGCATGGAGCAACTCCGCCATCTCTTTCCGATGGAGTTCGTCCACTTCTCCCGCTCCGCCGTTCTACTGATCGGCTACAGCCTCATTCTGCTCTCCATCAATATCCTGCGGCGCAAGCGGACGGCATGGTACCTTGCTCTGGCCGCAACCTCTTCCTCCGCCGTCTTCCACTTCACCAAGGGGCTCGATTACGAGCAGGTCTCCGTCAGCGTCCTGCTGATCGTCGCCCTGCTCGTTACGCGCAACCTCTTCACGGTGCGAAGCCGCATTACCAGTTGGAGGGAGATCGGCACCCGCGCCGCCATTATTGCCGTCCTTGCCTTCGGCTACGGTGTCGCGGGCTTCTGGCTGCTTGAGCCCGTTGAGTTCCGCAACAATTTCGCGTGGCGGGAAGCCATGCGCCATGCCGCGATTTATCTCACCCTGGGCAACGATTCCAGCATCGCCCCGCATACGCATTACGCCGTGTGGTTTCTTCAATCTCTGGGGCTGACCTCCACCATGGTGCTGTTCTACGTGGGATACCTTTTCTTCCGGCCCGCCTACTACGCCTTCCGGGTACATCCTCTCGACCTCCACGAAGCCAAACAGATCGTCGCGCGCCGCGGCCGCTCAAGCCTCGATTTCTTCAAGGCCTGGCCGGACAAGAACTTTTTCTTTTCCCGCAGCCGGCAAAGCTTTCTCGCCTATCGCGTCGGCGCCGGCTTCGCCGTCGTGCTCGGCGATCCCGT
>JADYZL010000184.1 GCA_020853155.1 Bryobacterales bacterium | reverse complement strand
CCGGCGAGGATCAGTTGCCACTCTTCCCGCTCGTCCTCCCTGAGCGCCATCCAGGCATCGAGCATGCGAGGCACGTTCTTGCGGGGTTCAATCGTGCCCAGGTAGAGCGCGAAGTTCGCGGGCAGCCGGTAGGCCTCGCGCACGCGTGCGGCTTCCGCATCCGGGACGTCGAAATAGCTTGGGGCGATGCCGTTCGGGACCACCTCCACCTTCCGCTCATCGAGGCGGAGTAGACGGCAGGCATCGTCTTTGGTCGCCTGAGAAACGGCGATCAGCCCCCGCGCTTGCGGGTAAACTCGTTCGGCAAACGCTTTGTTCGCGCGCACGTTGCCGGGCGTATGTGTCTCCGGAACCAGCCAGACGGTCATGTCATGGATCGTCGTTGAAATGAGGACCTTCGTGGGCGGCTGATGCAGATGGATTGAGATGTGGAAGAGATCGGCGCGGGGTGCGAGCAGGTTGCGAGCGGCAAGCGGAGCCTTGTTGAACGCATGCACATAGGCCAGGCGCAGCCACGTGTTCAGGCGCGGTAGCGGAGACCGTTCATGGTCGAGCGTTTCCGGCAGATCCAGATACGGGAAACAGGAAATCCGATGGGGTGAACTGGCTTCCCGCAACGCTTTCACCCATTCGTAGAGGGCGGTTTTCACACCGGCGCTCCGCAAGAGAAACGGGAAGGCATCGATGGCGATTCTCATGGAAGCACGCGCCCGCCGGATTGGCCTCTCCGCTGAAGCGGCTGGTTCGTGAACAGGAATTTGCCGCCGCTTTCGCTCACTCTGTGCAGATGGCCCTTGCCCACAATCTCCTCGATGGCGGACACTCTGGGCGCGGCCACAACCAGATAGTATCGTTGCGAGGAATGCCAGCGCGCCGCGAACTCCGCGTTATCGATGAAGACGTTCGGAGCGCCCGGCTCGTAGCTTCCATACTCCAGATTGTTGATGCGCCCGTTCAGCAGCAAAACGCGCTCGTCGGCATAAAAGGCGACGGAACTGAATGCGTAGAACTGGTCGTCGAACACGAGTTCGCCGGGCGGGGCGGCGTCATACGCGACAGCGAGGCTTCGCGTGGATAGGTAGGGGTCAAAAACGGTGAGCGCCAGGCGGGCCGCGGAGAAGAACATCACCATCGCCGCCGCGATCACCAGCACGGAGCGGTAGCCGCGGAAGAGAAATGCTCCGGCCGCGCCAGCGAGCATGGCCACTCCCGCCACGGCAAGCGGCAGCTTGAGATACGCGAAGGATTCCACGGTAAGGTCTTCGAGATGCCCAAGCGCCAGGGTATACGCCTCGGGGTTGGAACTGAGCGCGCCGGCGATATCGCCCTGCGTCGGAATGCTCCACACCCTTGCGAGAAGGTACACGATGGCCGCCAATGCCAGCGAGAAAATCGCGCCGGTGGCGATGCGCGCGATGCGGTTCCAGGCGGCGATCGATTGCGGCTCCCGCCGGACCATGGCGCAGGCAACCAGAATCGCGAAGGCCGGGTAAGCCGGCATCGTGTAGTATTCCTGCGTGGTCGAAAGGGTGAAGAAGAACAGGACGAATGCGATGGTCGAAAGGCAAAGCAGGCGCGTGCGGGAAGCGCGGTTCGCATCGTGGAATCGCAGCCTGGCGACACCCGCGAGATAGGCAGTCCAGGGGAATACCCAGAGCAGGTGATAGAGCCAGAACTGCACGCGCGGCACCGTATTGTAATCCCGCGGATAGCGCAGGTTCAGGAAGCGCAGAAGGTGTTCGTTGAAGAAATAGAACCAGAAAAAGCCCCGGTATTGGCCCGGCCCCGCGTGCAGCGTGAAATCGAAAAGCGGCGGGTTCGCCAGCATCGCGAGAATATGCCACGGCGCGGCAACGCCGATCGCGATTCCCGCGCATTCGGGGATGTGGAGGCGTTTCCATGCTTCGAGCCGGAGGATTTGCCGCGTCGCCACGAAATAGAAAAAGATCGCACCGACGGGCACCACGCACGCGAGTAAGCCCTTGATGAGCGTGCCGATGCCGAGACACAGCCCCATCAGCATCGCCCAGGCGCGCGGATTCGCTTCCTCCGGCTCCATCATGCGCAAAAAGCAGCCAAGCGCGAGGAGGATGGCGAGCGTCAGCATGCCGTCGGAGATCATCACGCGGGTGAAGAGAAACAAACCGACGCAGGTGGTAATCACCAAGCCGCTGTAGAGGCCCACCTGGGCGTCGAAGGCCCAGCGCGCGATGCGGGCGGTCGCAAAGCAGAGCAGGATGGCAGCGAGCGCCACCGGGATGCGGGCGCTCCAATCATGGACCCCGAAGAGCGCGAAGCTCATCGCCATCAGCCAATACTTGAAGGGCGGTTTCTCAAGGTAAGCGATCCCGTTGATGTGGGGAGTCACCCAATCGCCGGAGCGCAGCATATCCCGCGCGATCACGGCCTGCACCGAATCGACATCGTCCATCAGATAGGGCGGCGCGGCGATGCCAACTCCGAAAATGGCGAGCGCGAAGAGCAGCACCAGCCACTCCGGCCGGTGAAACAGCAGGCGCTGCAAGGGGCCGGTTGGCGGCAGCGCTTCCGTGGGTGTGGCTAGCGTCGCCATGCGCGGGCTCCTTCCGCAACCAGCCGTCGTAACGCGCTACTCATAGCGAAGGGCCTCCGCCGGTGGAATCCGCGCGGCCGTGCCGGCCGGATGCAGTGTGGCGATGAAACTCACGAAGAGCGTGACGCCCGCAATCCAAATGGAATCCATCCAGCGTGGTTCAAACGGCACGTGGCTGAGCGCATATACCTCGGCGTCGAGCGAGATCCACTGGTATTCATTGGCGAAGTAGCTCAGGGTGTAGCCCGCGCTCAGCCCAAGGATGATTCCCACCACGGCGATCAATACCCCCTGCGTGATGAAGATGCCGCGAATCTGTCCCGGCCGCGCGCCCATGGACATCAACTGCGCAATGTCGCGGTGCTTTTCCATCACCAGCATCACCAGCACGATAAAAATATTGAGTGCGGCCACCAACTGGATAAGGCCGATGGTGATGACCGTCACCACTTTTTCCATTCGCAGCGCGTCAAGAATACGGCGGTTCTGCTCCATCCAGGTTTGGGCAACGAACTCCTTGCCGAGCAGCGCCACCGCCCGCTCCGCGATCTGCGGAGCCGCGTAAATATCGCGCAGCCGGAGTTCGATCGCGTTCACCACATCGCTCATCCCCATGATGCGCTGGGCGCTCTCGAGCGAAGTGAAGGCCCACCCGGCGTCAATATCGTAGAAACCCGTTTCGGCAATCCCCACCACGCGAAAGCGGACCGAGATGGGCCGCGGCCCGAATGGCGTGAGTTCTCCCGCGGGGTTGATTACGTTCACCACGCTATTGAGCATCATGCCGGTGCGCTCGGCGAGCTTCGAACCGAGAACGATGGCCGGGAACGCACCGGCCTCGCCAAGACGCTTTGCCTCTCCTTGTTTGATGGCTTCACTCAACCGGCGGAGCGCCGCCTCATCCTGGATGTCGATCCCCTTGAGCACGGCGCTTTCGGTGAGCTGCGGGCCGGTGAGAATCACGGTGCCATAGAGCGCCGCGGAGACCTCCGTCACTCCTTCAAGTCCGCGCAGCTTCGTCTCCTCCGGCCGCCAATTGTGGATGCCCGCGCCGGGCGTTTTCTCCAGCACGTTGATGTGCGCGGTGGCGCCCAGCAGGCTCGACTGCAAATTGTTGCGAAAGCCGTTGTTGATGGCGAGCGCGATCACCAGCGCCATGACGCCCGCGGCGACCCCGAGTATCGAGATCACCGTGATGAGTGAAATCGCGGCGTTCTTGCGACGCGCCCGAAGGTAGCGGCTGGCGACGAAGAACTCAAATGAGGCGCGCGCCACGCGTCAACCTTCCAACTCGCGCAGTTGAGCCGCAAGGCCGATGGGGCCTTCCGGGCGGAGTTGCGGAAAGAGAATCACGTCCCGGATGGAACGGCTGTTGGTGAGCAGCATCGTGAGCCGGTCAATGCCGATGCCTTCGCCCGCCGTGGGCGGCAGCCCGTAGCAGAGCGCGCGGACGAAGTCCTCGTCCATCTGGTGTGCTTCCTCGTCGCCGCGCTGCTTCATGTCAAGCTGCATTTCGAAGCGCCGCCGCTGCTCCTGCGGATCATTCAACTCCGTATAGGCATTGCCGAGTTCCATGCCGGCCGCGTAAATCTCGAAGCGGTCTACCATCTCAGGGTTCGCCGCATTCTGCTTGGAAAGCGGCGAAAGCTCCACCGGATATTCGTAGATGATGGTCGGCTGGATCAGGTGGTGTTCTGCCACCCGTTCGAACACATCGCCGAGCGCTTCGCCCGCCGTGGCCTTGCTGGAGTGCTGTTTGAGCCAAGCCGGGTCTGCCACCTGTTCGAGCGTGGGCTTCTCTTCCTCCGGCCAATACTCCACCACCGCCTCCCGCATGGTGAGCCGCCGCAGATTGCCGAAGTCGAGGCGGTGTCCCTGATACTCCACCACTGTTCCGCCTGTCGCGTCGATGGCCACATTGCGAAGAAGCTCTCCGGTCAAATCCATCAGCCCCGCGTAATCGGTGTACGCCTGGTAAAACTCCAGCATCGTGAACTCGGGGTTGTGCTGGGTGGAGACGCCCTCGTTGCGGAAATTGCGGTTGATCTCATAGACCCGCTCGAGGCCGCCCACCACCAGCCGCTTCAGGTAAAGCTCGGGTGCGATGCGCAGATAGAGATCTACATCGAGCGTGTTGTGATGCGTGACGAACGGCCGCGCGGCCGCCCCGCCGTAGACCGGCTGCATCATTGGCGTTTCCACCTCGATAAAGCCGCGCTCTTCAAGCTGCCTGCGCAGCGACGCAATGATCTTCGCGCGAGTGATGAAGGTGGCGCGCACGTCGGGGTTCGCGATCAAATCGAGATAGCGCTGGCGGTAGCGCGTTTCGACGTCTTCGAGGCCGTGCCACTTTTCCGGCAGGGAGAGCAGGATCTTCGAGAGGAAATCGAGTTCCGTGGCGTGAATCGTCAGTTCGCCCGTCCGCGTGCGGAAGAGAAAGCCCTGGACGCCGATGATGTCGCCCGCTTCGAGCAGTTCGAAGAGGCGGTAGTCCGTCTCCGAAAGGTCGTTCTTGCGGAGGTAGACTTGCAACTTCTTTCCATCCTGCTGCAGGTGGAGGAACGATGCCTTGCCCATGCGGCGCACAGTCATGATGCGGCCGGCGATGCGCAGCTCGATGCGGGTGGCCTCCAGTTCCTCCCCGGTCTTGCCGTCGAACTCGGCGAGAATCTCTTCGACGCGATGGGTGAATTCGAAGCGATGCCCGTAGGGCCGGAAGCCGAGCGCTGCAATCTCATCGATCTTGCGAAGGCGCTGGCTGAGTAATTCCTGTTCAAGCGACACGGTGATCTCCCAGGGGCAAAACCTTTATTATAATTGGGGTTGGCTTCCGTCTCTATTGTTATTCCCGCATATAACGAAGAATCCCGTCTTCCCGCCACGCTCGACGCCATCCTCGCCTTTCTCAGCGCCTCCGCGCGCTGGACGGAATGGGAAATTCTCGTCGTCGATGACGGTTCCACGGATGGAACGGCGGCTGTGGCGGCTCGTTTTCAGGATCGGGAACCTCGCATCACTCTGCTGCGCAACCCCGGCAATCGCGGCAAGGGCTACAGCGTGCGCCATGGCATGCTTAAGACGAAGCACGAATGGGCTCTCTTCTCCGATGCCGATCTTTCAACGCCCATCGAGGAACTGGACCGCCTCCACGACGCTTGCCTCGAACGGAACTGTTCCGTTGCCATCGCTTCCCGCGCCATTGACCGCAGTCTGATCGAAGAGCGGCAGAGCCTGCTGCGCGAACTCGGCGGGCGAGGCATGAACCTGCTGATGCGGCTGATCGTGGGCTTGAGCGTCGCCGACACCCAGTGCGGCTTCAAGCTCTTCACGCGGGAATCCGCGCAGGCCGTCTTCCCCTTGCAGACCATCGAAGGCTTTGGCTTCGATCCGGAAGTGTTATTCATCGCCAGTAAGCTGGGCTTCCGCTTCTGCGAAATTCCCGCCCGCTGGAAGCACGTGGAGGGAACCAAAGTCCGGCTCGTGCGGGATAGTCTTCGCATGCTGGCGGACTTCCTTCGCATCCGCTCGAACGATCTCGCCGGGAAGTATCGCCGCATGGCGCAACCGGTGCGAGTTTCCTAACTCGGCCCTCCGCTGTGCAGGTCTGCCGCAATCCGGGTGCGTACCGGCTCCGCGCCCATCCGTATAATGAAGAACGGCATGCAATATCGCACTCTCGGACGAACCGGCTTGGAAGTGAGTGAAATCGGCTACGGCGCCTGGGGCGTCGGCGGCATTCAGTGGAAGGGCGGCGAGGATGTGGAATCCACAGCTTCACTGCGCCGGTCATTCGAGCTCGGGCTGAACTTCATCGATACCGCGCTCGCCTACGGGGATGGCCATAGCGAGCGGCTGGTAGGGAAAGTGACGCGGGAGGCCGGCGGCGGAATCCTCATCGCCACCAAGATCCCGCCGAAGAACATGGTTTGGCCGGCGCGAACGGGGCACTCCCTGGACGATGTATTCCCTTACGAGTACACCATCGCGTCCACGGAGCAGAGCCTCGGGAATCTCGGCGTCGAGCGAATCGATCTGCAACAGTTTCACGTCTGGAACCCGGAATGGGTGGAGCGCGACGAGTGGCGGCGCGCAATCGAAGACCTGAAGGCTGCGGGGAAGGTGCGGTTCTTCGGCATTTCGATCAATGACCATCAGCCCGATAGCGCCCTCTCGGCCATCGAGACCGGCCTGATCGATACGGTGCAAGTGATCTACAACATCTTCGACCAGAGCCCGCAGCGCAATCTCTTCCCGCTTTGCGAAAAGCACAACATCGGCGTGCTTGCGCGCGTGCCTCTCGACGAGGGAGCGCTTACCGGCAATATCCGGGAGGACACGCAGTTCGACCCCGCGGAGTTCCGCGCCGCCTATTTCCGGGGAGACCACAAGAAGCAGGTAGTGGAGCACGTCGAGCCTCTGATTGCCGATCTGCGCGCCGCCGGCGTGACGCAGCCGCTGGCCGAAGTGGCGCTGCGCTTCTGTCTCTCACACCCGGCCGTTTCCACCGTGATTCCCGGCATGCGCAAGCTTCGCCACGTGGAATCGAACTGCGCGCTCAGCGACCAAGGGCCACTGCACCAGCCGCTGCTGGAGCTATTAGAGCGGCACGCTTGGGCGAAGAACTTCTATCCTCTGGATTAGCGCACCCGTCCTGTGGAGCACGGCTAAGTGTAAAGCGAGGCAACGGGCACGAGTGCGATGTCGGTCTTCGAGAGCCCCGGCAAGCCAACGCCGCCGGAGACGAACCCAAGCAGGATGGTGTCCTTCACAAAGTAAATGGCCGTATAGCAATACCAGCCTTCCGGATGCGCGAGCAGGTTCCGCTTGTGCGTCCAGATTTCGCCTTCGTCGCGGGAGATCGCGAGCGTGAGCGGGGTCCGCTTACCGCCGCGTGCATCCGGCCCCGTATCTTTCGCCCGGAATTCCTCTGGCACGGAGGCATGGTCGTTCCAAACGGCCAACAGGTCCCCGGTGGAGGGGATTCGTTTAATCGAGGCGGGGGAGAGGGGCGAAACGAGAGGCGACGGTTCCGCCGGGCTCCACGTTTCACCCTGATCTTTCGAATAGGAGCGGTACTGGCAGCCCAGTTGGGTACGAATGAACATCATCAGACGTCCATCCTTCAGCGCCACAATGCCCGGCTCCTGAAAGCCGGAGCGGCTCGGCGTGGGGCATTCGAGCACGGTCCTGCTATGCTGCCACGTGGCGCCGGCATCATCGGAGAAGTAGACATGCGCGGTTCCGCGAGGATCGTAATTCCCGCCCGACGGCAGATGGCGCGCGAGCGGCATCAACAGCCGCCCGGAAGGCAATTCCACAACGCGATCGTTGTTCAGCACCCAGTATGCGTCCTCGAAGACGCACCGGTGCGCGTCGCTCCACGTCTTCCCTTCATCGGTAGAGGTTCGCAGGAACGGGACGCAATCGAGCACGGAATTCTTCCGCAGATAGAAAAGAGCGATGCGGCCGTCGCGAAGGCGCAGCAGGCTCGCGCTCATCACGTTCATCGCGCCCTCGTTTGCCACCAGCACGGCATCTTCGCGGGTCCAGGTCTTGCCCTCGTCCGAGGAATACCGCCCGGCGATGACGGCGGCATCGTGATCGCTGTCCCCGCCCGTGAAGCGCGTATACGCGAAGAGGATACGGCCATCGTGCAAGGCGATAAAGGCGCCCTCCGTGTTGCGAGGATTACCGGGGCCGGGAGGCAGCAGCGGGATCACGGTAGCGTCCGCGATTCCAGGGTTCGGCTTCGCTTCCTGAGCGGGGGCGGAAAGCGCGAGTGCCGCGAAGCCCGCACTTTGGCCCATCCATTCCCGCCGTGTGGTTCGAACGCCGCGATTGCCTTTGTTCATGAGTGCCTCCCCGCCCGTGCCACGCGGGCTACTTCCGGAAATTCTCCACGCGATG